>JBDSGI010000398.1:0-4944 GCA_039919035.1 Opitutaceae bacterium | reverse complement strand
GCGGCGTCGCGATTCCCGGCTTCGCCTGGAAGATCGTTGTGGCGGTGCCTGTCGGCCCCGGCGCCGCCGCCACGCGCATCACCGCCGCCACGCGCGTCATCGCGCTGAAGATTCCCAACATCGCCGGGATCCGCGGCCAACCGTGGCAAAACTATCTCGTCTCCCCCGCGCAGCTTGAGGCCGAGACGGGCCTCGCGTTCTTCACCGATCTTTCTGCGCCCGTGCGCGCGGCACTGCGCGACGTCATCGACGGCCGCTCGTCGGCCGGCGCGGCCGAGCGGCTCGCCAATCTCTCCGCGCGCACCACCGCCGGCGCCGGCGCGCAGGCCGCCATCGCCGGCTTTGTGATCGGTGGCACCGAGCCAAAGCCCGTGCTCGTGCGCGCGATCGGCCCGGGGCTGAGCGCTTTTGGGATCGGCGCGCCCCTCGCCGCGCCGCGCGCGGAATTGTTTCGCGCCGGCGCCGCCGCGCCGCTCGCGGCCAACACCGGCTGGGCCGACGCTCCCGCCCTCGCGCAGGCCGCCGCGCTCGCGGGCGCCTTTCCGCTCGCCGCCGGCAGCGCCGACTCGGCCCTCCTTGCTACGCTCGCGCCCGGCGACTACACCGCCGTCGCGACCCCGGCGGATGGCCGAGCCGGCGTCGGTCTCGTCGAAATCTACGATCTCGCCGCCGCCGCCAGTGGCTCGCGCCTGGCCAATCTGTCCACCCGGGCCGGCGTCAGTGCCGGCGACGCCACGCTGATCTGCGGGGTCGTCGTCAGCGGCGGCACGCCGAAACGCGTGCTCGTGCGCGCCGCCGGGCCTGCGCTCGCGGCGTTCGGCGTGGCCGGAGTGCTGGCGCGCCCGCAGCTCACGTTGCTCGCGGGCAACCTCCCTGTCGCCGTCAACGCGGGCTGGGCCGCCTCGCCCGACGCAGCAGTGCTCGCCGACGCGGCGCGCAGCGCGGGCGCCTTTGCCTTCGCCGCCGGCAGCGCCGATGCCGCGCTGATCGCGCATCTCGCCCCCGGCCCTTACACCGCCCAGGTCACTGGCGTGGACGGCGCGACCGGCATCGCATTGCTCGAAATCTACGAACTCCCGTGAGCGGCGCGCAAGCGATGGATCAGTTTCGTTTCTTGAGGGTCATTCCGGCGCGCGGCCCGCGTTGACCTTGCCACTTTTTGCGCCTCGATCTGATTTCGTTGATGTCCCGCTCTCCTTCCCGTCTCTGGCCGCTCGGGTGCGCCGCGCTGCTCGCGCTCGTCCTGGCAATCGGGTGGCTCGGGCGGCCCGCGCGCCGTCCGCCGGCTGAGCCGGAGCCGCTGGCCGCGGCGCTCGCCCGCGCCGAGCCGCGCGAGCGCGCGATCGCGTTTGGCCGGGAACTCGAACGCCTCCTCGCGCGCGATCCACAGGCGGCGGCGGCGGCGCTGCGGCGCGCGCCCCGCGGCCCGGAATTCACCCAAGGCCTCTACGCGGTGCTCGACGCCCTCGCCCCGCGCGATCCCGCGGCGTCCCTCGCTCTCGCCGCCGAGCTGGCGCAAAACCGCGAGGAGCTGGCCGGCTACAGCGTCCTCTTCGATCGCTTCGCGCGGGAGGATCCGCGCGCGGCCGCCGAACGGCTGGCGCTCGCGCCCGCAGGCGCAGCACGCGAAAACGCCGTGCGCGCCATCGCCTCCGTCTGGAGCCGCGCCGAGCCCGACGCCGCGCTCGCGTGGGCCGAGCGCCTGCCCGACGCCGCGCTCCGCAGCGCCGCCGTCGAGACAATCCTCGCCGATCTCGCGGAGCGCGACCCGCGCTCGGCGATCGAGTTGGCGCGGCGCAGCCTGCGCCCGCCCGCGCTGGAGCGCACCCTCTTCCGCGCTCTGGAAAACCTCACCGCCACCGAGCCCGGCGCAGCCGCGCCGCTCGTTACGCTGCTCCCGCCCGGCGAGCTGCAGACGATGGCTGCGGCCGGCGTCGCCCGCGCGCTCGCCGAGGGCGACGTGCCCGCCGCCCTCGCGTGGGTGCAAACCCTGCCCGTCGATCTCACGAGGCGGACCGCGCTCCACGGCGTGCTCACCAGCTGGGTGCGCCGCGACCCCGCCGCGGCGGCGCGCCATGTGCTCGACTTGCCGCCGGGCCCGGAGTTGGAGTTGGCCGCCGGCCACCTGGCGCCGTTTCTCGCGACCAATCCCGCCGCCGCGATCCGCTGGGCCGACGCCCTGCCCGATCCCGCCGCCCGCGCTGCCGCCCAGGCCCAAATCGCCTCCAACTGGGCCCAGCGCGAGCCCATCAAGGCCGTGCACTGGGCCGCTTCGCTTCCCGCAGACCCGCTGCGGCCCGACGCCCTCGGCGGTGCTTTCTCCCACTGGCTACTCCAGGACGCCGCAGCCGCCAGGGCTTGGCTGGAGTCTGCCTCCCTCTCCGCGGCCGCCAAGGCCCGCCTTCTCCCCCACTAGTGCCCGCCCGCGAAAAAATCCTCGTCGCCATGTCCGGCGGAGTGGACAGCTCCGTCGCCGCGCTCCTGTTGAAGGAGCAAGGCCACGACATCGTCGGCGCCTACATGAAAAACTGGATCAACGAGGACAACATCGTCGGCGACTGCCCATGGATGCGCGACATCGACGACGCCCGCGCGGTCGCCGACCACCTCGGGATCGAGTTCCACGTCGTGAACCTGATGCGCGACTACCGCGAGAAAATCGTCGAATACCTGCTCGACGGCTACGCGCGCGGCCTCACGCCCAATCCCGACATCATGTGCAACCGCGAGATCAAGTTCGGCGTGTTCCGCGCCTGGGCGCGCGACCACGGCTTCGGCGCCGTCGCGACGGGGCATTATGCGCGGCGCGTGGCGGCGGCGGACGATTGCGGATTGCAGATTGCGGATTTCGGATTGGCGAACCCCTCGGCTCCGACCGCCACAATCCGCAGTCCGCAATCCGCAATCCGCAATTACCACCTCCTTGAGGGCGCAGACAAAAACAAAGATCAGTCCTATTTCCTGGCATTGCTCTCGCCGGCGCAGCTCGCCGACGCGCGCTTTCCCATCGGGCATCTGCCCAAGCCCGAACTCCGCGCGCTCGCCCGGGAGGCGAAGCTCCCGACCGCCGACAAGAAGGACAGCCAGGGCATCTGTTTCATCGGCGAGGTAAAGATGGCGGACTTTCTCCGCGCCTACGTGCCCGATGCGCCCGGGCCCATCGTGCGTGCCGCCGATGGCCGTGAACTCGGCCGCCATCGCGGACTTCACTTCTACACCCTCGGCCAGCGCAAAGGCATCGGCATCCCCTCGAACACTGATCACGAGGCCTACGTCGTCGTCGGCAAGCGCGCGGCCGACCGCGCGCTGCTCGTCGCCTTCGATCACCCCGACGCGCCGGGACTATTCCAACGCGAGGTTCGAGTCCACTCGCTTAGCTGGATCGGCAAGCCCGTCGCAACGGCCCGATCGCTCGAAGGGCGCGTGCGCTACCGCGACCCGCGCGTGCCGCTCGCCTTCATCCCCGAAGGCGGCAGCACCGCGCTGATCACGTTTCAAGAACCCCAACGCGGCCTCGCCAGCGGCCAGGTGCTGGCGTTTTACGAGGGCGAGCGCCTGCTCGGCGGCGGCATTTATTCGTAGGCGCTAGCGGATTTTCGCGACCACCAAACTCACGGCAAAGATGAGAAATACGACGCCCAGCGCGCGATCGATCCAATGGCCGTGGCGGAGGAACGCCCGGCGCACCGGCACCTGCGTGAACAACACCGCCACGAGTGAAAACCACGCCGCCGTCGCCAGCGCCATCCAGGCGCCGTAGCCGGCCTGCACGAGCTTCGGCGTGTGCGGGCTCACCACGACGGCGAAGAGCGAAATGAAGAAGAGCGTGGCTTTGGGGTTGAGCGCATTGGTCAGGAAACCCTTCGCGAAGGCGGCCGCATCGGTGGGACTGCCTTTTCCCTCTACCGCGCCCTCCAGCCCGTCGCCCGCGCGCGGCTTGGCGCGCAGCGCCTGGATGCCCATCCAAGCGAGGTAGGCCGCACCGGCGAATTTCACCGCCGTGAACCAACGCTCCGACCCGCCGATCAACAGGCCGAGACCAAGGAGCGAATACGTCACGTGCAGCAAGATCGCCGTGCCGACGCCGCAGCAGGTCCACAGTGCCGTGCGCCGCCCGTGGGCCAGACTTTGCTTGAGGACGATGGCGAAGTCTGGACCGGGACTCGCTACCGCGAGCAGGTGGGCTCCGGCGACCTGGGCAAACTCGAGCCAGAGCCCTTGCATCGCGGAGCGCCGCTAAAGCGCCATCTCTTTAAAATTCGGCGCCGCGACCATCTGCTCAAAGCCCTTGGCTTCATTCAGCGTCCGAAGCCGTCCGTCGTTGGGGAATTTTTTGGTGGCTTTGCCCAGCAGGGCGCGACTCTCGTCCATCCGCCCGAGGACCGCGAGCGCGTAAGCTTGCCGCAACCATGGCTCGACAAGCGCGGGTTCGCGCGCGGCCTCGCGCGCAAACGCGCGCACCGCGTGTTCGTAGGCGGCTTTCGCCTCGCTGCGCTTGCCCAGGCGGAGGCGCGCCACGCCCAGCGACAAAAAATAATCGCCCGCGGGCGAGGCCTGCGACGCCTTCAGAAATAATTCCTCGGCCCGCGGCCATTCCTTCACGCTCAGGGCAAACTGGCCTTCGCTCGCATAGAGCGCGGCTTCCTTGCGTTCTTTTTCCGTCGGCTCCCGATTGCTCGATCCGCAGCCGCCCGCCAAGGCCAGTATCAGGAGTCCGCTCAGAAGGGCTTTGCATCGCGTCGAATTCATGGGTCGCCGGATTCCGACGCAGCACACCCCGGTCGTCAACGCCATCGCGGCAAACCGTCGCCGGCGAAGCCTCGCGTCACATGTCGGGCGGCACGTTCGCGATCGCTTCCTCGAGGGTGGTAAGGCCTTCGCGAACCTTGAGGACGCTGTCCTGGTGCAGCGACTTCATCCCGCTGCGCATGGCGATCTTCTTCA
>JBDSGI010000397.1:0-4474 GCA_039919035.1 Opitutaceae bacterium | reverse complement strand
ACGCGTGATGTTCCTTCCTGATGACGATCTTTCAAATCATCGCGATCCTCATCTCGCTGACGGCGATCTTCAGTTACCTCAATCATCGCTTTTTCAAGCTGCCCGCCACGATCGGCGTGATGCTGATTGCGCTGCTGGTCTCGCTGGGGCTGATTGGTGCCGGCCACTTCGCGCCCTGGATTCGCGAGGGCGCCGTGCAATTGCAGGGCCAGATCGATTTCGGCAAGGCGCTGATGGAGGGGATGCTGTCGTTTCTCCTGTTCGCCGGTGCCCTGCACATCGACCTCAGCGATCTGGCCGAGCACAAGGGCGTGATCGCCACGCTCTCCCTCGCCGGAGTGACCATCTCGCTGTTTGTTTTCGGCACCCTGATTTATTTTGTGCTCGGGTGGCTCGGCATCGACTTGGGCTACGCGTGGTGCCTGCTCTTTGGTGCGCTGATTTCTCCGACCGACCCGGTGGCGGTCCTCGGAATCCTGAAGGAGGCGAAAGTGCCGCACAGCCTTGAGATTCAAATCGCGAGCGAGTCCCTGTTCAATGACGGCATCGGAGTCGTCGCGTTCATTGTGCTGAGCGAAATCGCGGTGCTAGGACAGCACGCTTCGGCGGGCCACATCGGGATCTTGTTTCTTGAGGAAGCGGTGGGTGGGGCGGTGTTTGGATTTATCATAGGCTGGGTCGTGTATCGTCTCCTGAAGAGCGTCGACAACTACCGGGTGGAAGTGATGCTAACCTTGGCGCTGGTGATGGGGGGATATGCGCTGGCGGCGGCGATTCACGTCAGCGGCCCGATCGCCGTCGTGGTGGCGGGATTGTTCATTGGCAATCATGGCCGGCGTCTCGCCATGAGCGACACGACCCGCCGGAACCTCGATTCGTTTTGGAAGCTCGTCGATGAAATCCTGAACGTGCTGCTCTTCGTGCTGATCGGCCTGCAAATCCTCGTGCTGGTCTTCACGCGCAATCTTTTTCTGGCGGGATTGCTGGCCATCCCCGCGATCTTACTATCGCGCTGGGTGAGCGTGGCGGTGCCAGTCGCCTTGATGAGTCGCCGCAAGGAATTCGTCCGCGGCACCGTTGCCATCATGACGTGGGGAGGATTGCGGGGCGGGATTTCGGTCGCGCTGGCGCTTTCACTTCCCGCCGGACGCGAGCGCGAAATCGTGCTGGGGATGACCTATATCGTCGTCATCTTTTCCATCCTCGTCCAAGGGTTGACGCTCAAGCGGGTCGTGCGCGCCTTGGTGAAGACCTGAACTGACGAGGAAACTGCCGGGCGCGCCCGCCGGGAGCCCTGAGTGACGAGGTGGGGTAATACCCCATGGTGACTACCTCCCTCACCGGATATAGTGCCGAGATGAACCTCATCGTCCTTATCATCGTTCTGCTCTTGTTGTTCGGCGGCGGCGGATTCTATTTCGGCGGACCTGCCATTGGCGGCGGTGCCCTCGGGTTGATCCTGTTGGTGTGCTTGATCATATTTTTGACGGGGGGATTTCGCGGCCGAGGCTGATTCTTGAAGGCGGCGTCCGATTCGAGCACCCGCTCGCCAGTCCGAGCGGGCTTATCGCCTGCAACCATACATATGTGCAGCTTTTCCCGTCGGCGCCTTCGGGCGCCGGTCTTTTTTTGGGAATTCGGCGCGCCGCAAAGGTTCGGCTAGCTCGTCCTAAACGCTTCTAGAATTATTCGGCGAGAATGGTGACAGACTAAATCCGGGGATATAGTTGTCAGACGGATTAGCCGCGGTGAAATATCCGAGGTAGCGCCCAGCCGCCCTCGCACCGCTCCGTCCGTTTTTCCCTTTTTCCCCGATGAACTCCAACCCCTTCGCCACTCCCCTCCCCACTCGCCGTGCTTTCTTGGGGCACGCGGCCACGCTCGCCGCATGTGCCTTGCTGCCACGGGGCGTGCAAGCAGCGGCAGCCGCGAAGCGGCCGAACTCCATCTTCAATGGCGTGCGCATCGGCACCATTAGCTACAGCTACCGCAGTGTGCTCACCAGCGCGGAGGAGCTGTTGGAGGCCCTCATCACCGACGGCCTCAGCGAGGTGGAGTTGATGGGTGCGCCGATCCAGCAATTCGCCGGTTTCGCGGTTGCCTCCCCCGGCGGCGGCAAAGGCAAGAAGGCCGCGCCCTTGCCCGCAATTCACTACACGGATGCCCAGCGCGAAACCCAACTCGCCAAATGCCAGGCGCTGCGGAAAATGTATAACGACGCCGGGGTGAACATTCACATCCACAAGCTCGCCTTCGGCCCGTCGGACGAGGAGGTCGATTTCAATTTTCTGGTCGCGAAGGCGCTCGGCTGCGAGGGCATCACCACCGAAAGGTCGGAGGCGATGGTGAAACGGCTCGCGCCGTTTGCCGAAAAGCACCGGATTCGCGTCGGCTTCCACAACCACCTCACCAACTTCCCGACAGTGGACGAACCCGACCCACTCCTCGACTACAACCAGTATATCGGCTTCAACTTCGACGCGGGGCACTACGTTGCCGGCACGAAAGGCAAGTCGCCGATTCCGGTGATCGAGAAATACCACGACCGCATCGTAAATTTGCATCTTAAGGACCGCACCGCCGACGCCGGCAATCTGCCGTGGGGCCAAGGCCAGACCCCGATTAAAGAAATCCTACAATTGATGCGGCAGGAAAAATGGACGTTCCCCGCCAATATCGAACTCGAATACAAAATCCCCGAAGGTTCGGACGCTGTGAAGGAAGTCGCCAAGTGCGTCGAGTATTGCCGGGCGGCCCTGGCCTGAGCGCACCTGACCGGGTCGGGACGCAAAATGTCATCAACCTAGGCCGCGGTTGATTCCGCCAATAGCCGCTCGCGGGCGACGAACCACAGCGGCTTCGCGTCGTCGTCGAGGATGGCGGTGATGCGAACGTCGACGCGGTAGCGGCTGCCGTCCTTGTGGTAGTTTACCAGGCTCTCGCGGCAGCCACGCCCGGCGCGCAAGGCCGCCCGGATGCGCGCAACCGCCGCCATATCGGTGTCACGGCCCTGCAGCACGTGACCCGGCTTGCGGCCCTTCAATTCGGTGAGCGAGTAACCGCACATCGCGGTAAAATCCGCATTTACCCACTGGATCAGGCCGCCCGGATCCGTTGCGACCAAACCCTCCTGAACCACCCGCGGCGGTAGTTTCCCCAGTGAGGCAAACACGCGCTCCTTCAACGCTGCGGGCGCCGCTATCGCGCCGCTTGACGCCGCCAGCGCTGAAACGGTCAGGCGAAGTCCCTCCACGAGAGCCTGCAGATCGGGTAGAAACTCAATCAAGATTTCAAATCCGTCTTGTTCCTCTTCCTCCATGCCTCCCACCGCATAGTGAATGGCTTTGTCTAGGAGCACGTCGGGGAGCATCGCGTGAATCGGAAGCGAGATGGACCTGTAGGTCAAAGCCGGTTTGGCGGCCCGCGCGGCCCGCACTGTTTCCCGGTTCCTACGGGGGATTGCTCAAGACGTGATTAACCCCGCTCGCCCGGCGCCGCGGTTCCACGCGTTGGTCAACGCTCAGTGGGTCATCAGGTATAGAGTATAGACGATGTTAATCCCAAGGGATAGGCACGGGCTTAGGAGCACCTGGGTCCGGTTGTTGGGGAACCAGAATCCCTCCATCGCGTTTACCTCTGGACCAGCAGCACGAGCGCTTCCCCCGGTTACTTCGGCGAGGGGCACTGGCGCAGCAAACCCGCGAGCCGCGTGAAGGTTTCATCGCCGAAGCCCATCGCCTGTTTGATGTGAGCGTCGCGCTCGATTGGATTGGGCACGCTGGCCGTGCGGCGCCAATCCTCCCACGAGACGATGCCGAAGGCCCACGCCAGCAGCGCCGTGACTGGCACAGGCACATCGCTGCCGTGGAGAATGCGCGCGCGCAGCTCCGGGTCGTGCGCCATCCGGCGAATCGCGGCGGGCCGCGCCCGAAAATTGCACGCAGCCAGCGCACTGTTGTCCCCATAAAGCCGGGGAAATTTCTTCGTCATCGCGACGAAATCCTCGAAATAGTCCGGATCGAGCAGCATCAGGCCGGTGCCAGAGTGGGCCGCGATGCAGGTGACGCCGATCTCCAGCGCTCGGGTGAGCACCCGCGGGCTGGCGAGCTTGGCGTCGAGCACGGGCAGGGTTCGCTCGCTGCCAGTGTGGGCGAGCAGAATAAGCCCGCTCCCCGCCATGCGCTCAAGAAACCGGGTGTAACGCGGATTATTCCAGTCGATGTTCTGACAATTCGGCAGGCACTTGAGCATTACCGCGCCCGCGGCCAGGCAGCGCTCCAACTCGTCGAGCGCATCGCGCCGCGCCGGGTGAATCGACACAGCCGGGATGAATTCGCGATGCGCCGCCGCGAGGCGCAGCACGTGATCGTTAGGCACGTAAAACGAGCCCGTGTTGGCGATGACTTCTCCGTTGTCATGATGGGGTTCGTCCTGCGCGAGAATCACCGCCGCATCCAACGATGACTCCCGCACA
>JBDSGI010000396.1:0-3579 GCA_039919035.1 Opitutaceae bacterium | reverse complement strand
GACTCGATGGCCTTAAGCGCGACCTCAACGCCGGCGAGATCGTGGCGCAGCTCCTGCAGGTCTGCTACCGCGAGGATGCGCGCACGCCGCGCGCGCACATGGAGCTGGCGTCGTTCGACAACATCGTCGTCATGGGCATGGGCGAGCCGCTCGCCAACTACGACGCGCTGCTCCGCGCGCTCACCATCGTGAACGCCGACTGGGGCCTCGGCTTCGGCGCGCGCCGCATCACGATTTCCACCAGCGGGCTCGTGCCGAAAATCCTGAAGCTCGCCGACGAGGAGCTGGGCTTCCGTCTCGCCATCTCGCTGCACGGCGCGACCGACGAGGTGCGCGAGAAAATCATGCCGGTGAACAAGGCGTTTCCCCTCGCGAAACTCATTCCCGCCGTGCGCGCGTTTTCCGAAAAGCACGGCCGCATGGTCACGCTCGAGTTCATCCTCATCGAGGAAGTGAACGACTCGCTCCCGCAGGCGGAAAAGCTCCGCGACATCGCCCGCGATCTGCACGCGCACGTAAACCTGATTCCCTACAACACCGTCGCCGGCCTGCCGTGGAAACGCCCGAGCCTCACGCGCCAGGAACGCTTCGCCGACATCCTCCGCGCCGCGCGGATCTCCGTCACGCTCCGCCGCGAAAAAGGCCACGACATCGACGCCGCCTGCGGCCAGCTCCGGCTCAAGACGGAGCAGGAGCGGGAGGGCGCGACTGAGCCGCTGGTGTCGTCGGCATGAGCGCGGCGCTCGTCGTGGGGAAAATCCGCGCGCGCCGCTCCACAGTAGGGCGGGTCTCTGACCCGCCCTTCGCCCACGCCACGACTTCGAGGACGGTTCAAAGACCCTCCCAAACCTCCGCCTTTGCCGCCTGTCCCGGTTTCTAAGCCCGAAGCCACACGTTCATAGACTGGGCCTTATCGCTGTTCTGGCTCGTTGTAAAATCCGCCCTCCTCATCGCCGGGCTGGTCGGACCCGGCGCGATGATCATGCGCGCGCTGCGGGTGCCGATCCCCAGTCTTCACCCCACGCGACGACCCGCTCGACGCCTCGACTGATCCCGCGGCGGCGATTTTCCAACGCGCCCTTGCGGCCGATTCGTCAGCGCGACCGGGCCTCGTGCTGGCGGATTCGCCGGGTTTCCAACATCGCCTCGCGCCCCTCGGCCTGAACGTCGTGCAGCTCTGGAGCCCGCAAGCGGACTGGCTCTTCGACGCTTCGCTGCCCCCCCGCCGAGGTGATTCGTTGCTGGCGCGATTCGGGCATCACCCACGTCATCCAAACCAAATGGCAGGCCAACCTGGATTTTTTCACGACCCGCTGCCTACTTGCTCGTCCCCCGCTCGGTCAAAACCTAATCGGGGAGACGCCGCTCACCGCTGTCTTTGCGATCACGCTTGCGGAATAAGCCGGGAGCTGCGCGTGTCACCTCCCCATTTTCCGCTTGCACGCCCCCGCCCCATTTTATTTTACCCGTCGCTCCGAAGTGAGCATCAACGGAACCTTTTCGCTTCCGTTGGTCTCATCGGTTCAATTCCCCCTCACGTTTTCGCTCCATGATTGAAGTCAAAGGTCTGGTCAAAACCTACGGCGCCAAGCGCGCGGTCGATGGCGTCACCTTCACGGTGAAACGCGGCGACATCCTCGGCTTCCTCGGCCCCAACGGCGCCGGCAAGTCTACCACGATGAAAATGATCACCGGCTTCCTGCGTCCCGACGCCGGCACCGCCACGGTCGATGGGATCGACGTGACCGTCGATCCCGTTGCGGTGAAACAGAAGCTCGGCTACCTCCCGGAGAGCGCGCCCGCCTATCCTGAGATGACCGTCGAGGAATTTCTCGGCTTCATCGCCGAGGTCCGCGGCTTCCGCAGCGCCGACGCGAAGGCTGCCCAAGTTGACCGCGCGATCAATCTCACGCACCTCGCGCCCGTCCGGAAGCAGAGCATTGAGACGCTCTCCAAGGGCTTCAAACAACGCGTCGGCTTCGCCCAAGCCCTGCTCCACGACCCGGGCGTGCTCGTGCTCGACGAGCCGACCGACGGCCTCGACCCGAATCAGAAAAACGAAGTCCGCTCGCTCATCAAAACGATGTCCGCCGAAAAGGCCGTCATTCTCTCGACGCACATCCTTGAAGAGGTCGATGCCATCTGCAACCGGGTCATCATCATCTCGCGCGGCCGAGTCGTCGCCGACGAAACGCCGGAACGCCTCCGCGCCCGCCAGCCCGGTGCGCGGCTCGACGAAATCTTCCGCACGCTGACCCACGGAGATATCTGAGGAGAAAACTGGGAACCGCGGAAAATTGGGAAAGTGGGAAACGCCCACTGCCCTCACTGAGGCCCTCATCCTTCCGCTTCATCGTTTCACACTTTTCCACTTTCTCGCTTTCCCAATTTTCCTTCTTCCCGCCATGCGCCAAATCTCCCCGATCTTCAAACGCGAGTTCTTCGGCTACTTCCGATCGCCGGTCGCGTATGTTTTCCTGATCGTCTTCTTGCTGTCGTCCGTCCTCCTCGCGTTTTTCGCCGGCGGCTTCTTCCGCGGCCGGGTCGCCACGCTGGAGAGCTATTTTTACTTTCATCCGTGGCTCTTCCTCTTCCTCGTGCCGGCAGCCGGCATGCGCCTGTGGTCGGAGGAAAAACGCAGCGGCACCGTCGAGCTCCTGTTCACTCTGCCGATCACCACTCTGGAGGCGGTCCTCGGCAAGTTTCTCGCCGCTTGGGCGTTTCTCGCGCTCGCCATTCTCATGAGCTTCCCGATGGCGATCACGCTCGGCTATCTCGGTGATCCGGACTGGGGCGTAATCGCGAGCGGCTACGCGGGCAGCATTCTGATGGGCGGCGCCTACCTCGGCGTCTGCTCGCTGATGTCGGCCCTCACGAAGAATCAAGTCATCAGTTTCGTGCTGAGCGTCTTCGTCTGCGTGATGCTGGTGCTGCTCGGCACAAGCATGTTCTCCGGGTTCCTGACCGGCTTCCTTGGGTTCTCAGTCTCGTTCGCGGATGTCATCGCAAACTTCAGCTACCTGACTCATTTCGACGCCTTCACCAAGGGCGTCATCGATCCCAAGGATCTCCTGTTCTTTTTCTCGCTGATGGGCTTCACGCTCTTCCTCAACGTCGTCGCCCTCGAACGCTAAGCCCTTTGTTCCCGCCATGAAATTCGGCAGCAAAACCATCGCCATCGTCCTCCTGCTCATCGGCCTCGTGCTGGTGAACTACCTCGCCACGTCGATCCCGCTGCGGCTCGACGCCACGGCCGAGTCGATCTACACGCTCTCCGCCGGCACCAAGAAGATGCTCGGCAAGATCGAGGAGCCCGTGGCCATCGATCTCTACTACTCGAAAGACGCCAGCGGTCTCCCCATCTCATACAAGAACTACGCCGTGCGCGTGCAGGAGATGCTCCGCCAATATGTGCGCGCCTCGCGCGGCAAGGTCACCCTCAACATCATCAATCCGCGCCCGGACACCCCCGAGGAGGAAAAAGCCACCGCCTCCGGCCTTCAGCCCCAAGTCGCGCAACAGGGCGGCGAGCCGTTTTATTTCGGCCTGATCGTGACGCAGGCGGATCAGCAGAAGACG
>JBDSGI010000395.1:0-2610 GCA_039919035.1 Opitutaceae bacterium | reverse complement strand
CTCTCGCTCGCCATCGACCGCACCGCGCTCGCCACCAAAGTCCTGCTCGCCGGCCAGCTGCCCGCCGCGACGTTTGTCGCCCCCGGCCTCAGCGACTATCACGCCCCCGCCTTTCCGCTCACCGATCTCCCCGCCGCGCGCCAGCTCCTGCGCGATGCCGGCTACACCGACGACAAAAAACTCCCCACGCTCGATCTACTCATTCCCACCAAGGGCGCCGGCCCCATCGTCGGCGAAGCCGTCCAGGAATTCTGGCGCCGCGACCTCGGCCTCGATGTTCGCGTGTTGCAGCAGGAACAAAAGGTCATCTACGCCGAGCGCCGCGCCGGCAATTACCAGATCCTCCTCGGCGACTGGATCGGCGACTATTTCGACGCCACCACCTTTCTCGACATGCTGCTCAGCGACAGCGGCAACAACCACACCGGCTGGAAAAGCGCCGACTACGACGCGCTCCTCGCCGCGGCCGCCCGCACCCTCGATCCGGCCGCCCGCGCCGCACTCCTGCAAAAAGCCGAGACGCTCATGCTCGAAGCCGCGCCCTTCGCACCGCTCTACTTCAACACCCACGTCTATCTCCTGCAGCCCGTCGTGAAAGGCTGGACGCCCTCCCCGCTCGACAACCTCGACTACACGCACGTCTGGCTGGAGAAGTAGGCGCCCCTCGGATGCTGGCAGAGCGCCACTTGACGCCCGTATCCCTCCGACGTAAGGCTGTCTTACCATGACGACAGTAATTTCGACCAAAGGTCAGCTCGTGATGCCGGCGGCGGCGCGTAAGGCCCTCGGGCTCAAGCCCGGTGATCGCCTGCGCGTTACGCTGGAGGGGCGGAGCGTCCGCCTCGAACCCGCGCGCGTCGCGCGCGCCGCCATGCGGATCAGGACGAACCGTCGCACCGGCCTGCCCTACGCGGAGATGGGCGCGGATGCGCCAGTCGTCACGCTGGCCGAAGTGAAACGAATTCTCGCGGACTTCCCGTGAAGTTCCTGCTGGACGTCAACGCGCTGGTGGCCGCGCTTTGCCCGGCCAGCCCGCACCATGCCGCCTTCAACGGCTGGGCGGCAAAACTGCGGCCGGCCGATCTCGCCACGTGCGCGATCACGGAACTTGGTTTCATCCGCGTGGGCAGCGCCGCCTACGGCTTCACGATCGGCGACAGCCGGAAGCTGCTACAAGCTTTCCGGGCGAGTGGCCCCGCCTACATCGGAACCCTGCCGTCACCGGCGGATCGTCTACCCACCTGGGCCGCGCGGCACGGCCACACGACCGACGCCTACCTGTGCATGGTCGCGCAGGAACACGGTCTTCGCCTCGCGACCTTTGATACCAGCATCCGCGACCCGGCGGTGTTGCTGCTGTAACAATCCCGCGCCGCCCATGCCTGCCGCATTTCGTCGCGCCGCCGTCCTCGTGCTTATCGCCGGGACGCTGCTCGCCGGCTGCGCGAAGCGTGATTCAACGTCCGCCGGCGCGCCGCAAACCCTCCGCCTCTCCCAGCGCAACGAACCCGGCTCGCTCGATCCCGCGCTCACCACCCTGCCCGACGAATTCGCCGTTGAGCGCGCGTTGCTCGAAGGCCTGCTCGTTCCCGGCGCCAATGGCGGCGAGCCTCTGCCCGGCGTCGCGACGCGCTTCGAAATTTCGCCCGACGCGCTGACCTACACCTTTCACCTGCGCCGAGACGCGAAGTGGAGCGATGGCGCGCTCGTGACGGCGGAACACTTCATCGAGGCCTATCGCCGGCTGCTCACGCCCACGACGGCCGCGCCGAAGGCGAGCGTGTTTTTCCCGGTGAAGAACGCGCAGGCCTTCATCACCGGCGCCCTCGCGGATTTTTCGACGGTCGGTTTTCGCGCCTCCGATTCGCACACGCTCGTCGTCACGCTGGCACAGCCGACCCCGCGTTTTCCGTTCTACGTCGCCAGTGGACCGTGGCTGCCCGTGCGCGCCGATCTCGTCGCGAAACACGGCCGCAACTGGACACGCCCGGAGAACTTCGTCGGCAACGGCCCCTTCACGCTCGCCGAGTGGCGCGCGCACCAACGCTTGGTCGTGAAAAAAAACCCGCTCTGGCACGGCGCCCACATCGTTCGCCTCGACGAAATCCACTTCCTCCACTTCGACGACGGCGACAGCGAAGAGCGCGCCTATCGCGCCGGCCAGCTCGACGCCACAATGTCTGTGCCGTCGAGCAAGGTGGACGTCTACGCGAAAGAGCGTTCCGCCGAACTCCACCGCGCCCCGATGATCGAGACGCGCTACCTCGCCTTCAACACCCGCCGCGCGCCCCTCTCCGATGGGCGCGTCCGCCGCGCCCTCGCCCTCGCCATCGACCGCGAACAGATCGCGACGCGCGTGTTGCGCGGGCAGCAAACCGCCGCGTCGCGCCTCATCCCCGCCGCGCTCGACGCCGGCCCCGCCCCCACCTCCGCCCACCGCCACGATCCCGCCGCCGCGCGCGAGCTGCTTGCTGCCGCCGGTTTTGCCGACGGAAAAAATTTCCCGCGCCTCGAAGTCGCCGCGTGGTCGAAGTCGCAGGTCGCCATCCTCGAAGCCATCCAGGCGATGTGGCGTCAGCACCTCGGCCTCGAAATCGCCATCAGCACGCG
>JBDSGI010000394.1:0-4202 GCA_039919035.1 Opitutaceae bacterium | reverse complement strand
ATCGTGAGCAACTACGATTTCCTCCCGACGGTGCTCACCGAACTCGGGCTCGGCGCGAGGATGCCCACGGCGCCGCGCTCGCCCGGGCGGGATTTCAGCGCGGTGCTGCGCGGCGAAACGTTGGCGTGGGAGAACGTAATGTTCTACGAAATGGAAACCGTCCGTGCCGTGCGCACCGACGACTGGAAATACGTCGCTCGCCGCTCGGAGAAATCCACCGGCCCCTTCGAACTCTACGACATGAAGCGCGATCCGCGGGAGCGGTTCAACCTCTATGGCCAGCCCGGCACCGAGGCAAAACGCGCCGAACTCGCGGGCCGCATCGACGAATTTTTCGCCCGTTACGCCGATCCGAAGTGGGACATCTGGAAGGGCGGCGGATCGAAGGCGAAGCGACACAGCGATTGATTCATCGCGCGGCTTGCCAAACGAAAGCGCGGCGGATTGAAAGCTGCTCGCGCGAATCCCCCCCGCAGCAGCTTCCCCAAAAAAATTCCCCATGGCCAACATCCAAGGCGCAGGCACGAAACAAAACACCTACGACGCCATCGTCATCGGTTCCGGCATCAGCGGCGGCTGGGCCGCAAAGGAGCTGAGCGAGAAGGGGCTCAAGACCCTCGTGCTGGAGCGTGGCCGCGACGTAAAGCACGGCGATTATCCGACGGCGATGACGGAAAGCTGGGAGTTTCCGGGCCGAAACAAACTGCCGAACGCCGAGGTCGCCAAGCAGGAGAAGCAAAACCGCACCGGCTACACGACGCATCCGGCTTCAGCGCACTGGTTCGTCAACGACCTCGAGAATCCCTACTCGGAGGACAAGCGCTTCGACTGGATGTGCGGTTACCACGTTGGCGGGCGCTCGCTGCTGTGGGGCCGGCAGAGTTATCGCCTCAGCGACTTGGATTTCGAGGCGAACGCCAAGGAGAGCGTCGCGGTGGACTGGCCGATTCGATATGCGGACATCGCGCCGTGGTATGACTACGCGGAGCGCTTCGCCGGAATCAGCGGCAATCGTGACGGTCTCCCGCACCTGCCGGACGGCCAGTTCCTGCCGCCGATGGACATGAACTGCCTTGAGATCGACGTGCGCCAGCGGATCGCGGCGAAGTTCGACGGACGCCCGATGATCATTGGGCGCGCGGCCAATCTCACCCAGCCGCACAATGGTCGCGGGAGCTGCCAGAGCCGCAACCGCTGCATCCGCGGCTGTCCCTACGGCGCGTATTTCAGTAGCAACGCTGCGACTCTCCCGGCTGCTTACGCCACCGGCAATCTCACCCTGCGCCCTTTCTCGATCGTCAACGAACTGATTTACGACAAGGCGAGGGGTCGCGCGACCGGCGTGCGTGTGATCGACGCCGAGACAAACGAGGTGATCGAGTTTCACGCCAAGGTGATCTTCTGCTGCGCGTCCGCCGTGGCCTCGACCTTCATTTTGATGAACTCGAAGTCGGACCGTTTTCCGAATGGCTTCGGCAACGACAGCGGGGAACTCGGACACAACCTGATGGATCATCATTTCAAGGTTGGCGCCGCCGGCATCTCCGAGGAGTTCAAGGATCGTTACTACAAGGGACAGCGTCCCAACGGAATTTACATTCCGCGTTTCCGAAACCTGAACAAGGCGACCGCCCGGAAGGATTACCTGCGCGGCTTCGGCTACCAAGGCAGCGCGAGTCGCGTTGATTGGGCGCGTGGCATCAAGGAACTGAACATGTTCGGCGCGGGGCTGAAGGCCGACCTGATCGCTCCTGGCCCGTGGCGCTTCGGCATCGGCTCGTGGGGTGAGTGCCTGCCGTATCACGCCAACCGGGTTTACCTGAACTCCAAGTTGCGCGACAAGTGGGGCCAGCCCACGGTCACGTTTGACTGCGGCTGGAAGGAAAATGAACTCGCGATGCGCAAGGACATGAAAGCCTCCGCCATTGAGATGCTCGAAGCGGCGGGATTGAAAGAGGTCGCGGGTTTCGACGACGTGGTCAACAGCGCCCCGGGCAATTGCATCCACGAGATGGGAACGGCCCGAATGGGCCGCGATCCCAAGACCTCGGTGCTGAACAAGTGGAATCAGGTTCACACGTCGCCCAATGTCTTCGTGACCGACGGTGCCTGCATGACCTCCGGCGCCTGTGTTAACCCCTCGCTCACCTACATGGCGCTGACCGCGCGCGCCTGCGACTACGCCGTCAGCGAGATGAAGAAACAGAACATCTAACCACCGACGCGATACCCATGCACCACTCTCATTCCGAGTCCTCGGCTCCGCAGTTGATCACGCGTCGTGAGGCGATCCAGCGCGCGGCGCTGCTGCTAGGCGTGGCGATTTCGCCGTCAATTCTAGCCGGTGCGCTCCGGGCGCAGCCGGCCGCCGCTGGTGTGGTGGGCAAGCCGTTAAACTTAACGGCAAAGGAATTTTCCATTGTGACGGCCGCCGCAGAACGAATTTTGCCGCGCACCGACACGCCCGGCGCGACTGACGTGGGCGTGCCTGCCTTCATTGATCTGATGGTCGGTGGCTACATGACGGCCGACGAACAAAAGATGTTTAAGGCCGGTCTCGCCGAGACCGAGGCGGCGAGTATGAAGGCGCACCGCGCCGGGTTCACCGCGCTCGCGCCGGCCCAACAAGACGCGGTGCTCAAGGCCATTGCCACGGCTTCGCAGAAAAAGGGGAAGTCGTTTTTCCACCAGCTGCGCGAGTTGACGATCCTCGGATATTTTACGTCCGAGCCCGTCGGCAAGAACGTGCTCCACTACGATCCGGTGCCCGGAAAATTCCAGAGTGACGTCCCGCTGGCGGAAGTGGGCAATCGGTCCTGGACGAAGTAACGCTTTGCGAGACCGGGGTCTTTTCTCCGGCCGGGGAACGGGTTCCCGCGGAGGCCTAGCCGCCGTAGCACTCCAGGTATTTTAGCCCGGTGCTCGTGTTGAACAACACAACGGATTCCTCCGGGCGAATCGTGCCCGCCCCGAGGAGGGTTTTGAGCGCGGCGTAGCACGCGGCGCCTTCGGGCGCGGGAAAAATTCCCTCGGCCGCTCCGACTTCGCGGGTGGCGGCGATCATATCCTCGTCGCTAATGGCGATGACGCCGCCGCGGGACGTGCGCAGGGCGTCGAGCATCAGGAAATCGCCGATGGCTTTGGGCACACGCAGGCCGCTCGCGCGCGTGGTCGCGCCGACGTGCTCCGCCGCGAACTTCTCACCCGCTGTAAAGGCCCGCACGATCGGTTGGCAGCCGGTGGCCTGAACGGTGAACATCCGCGGGCGCTCGGTCCCAATCCAGTCGAGCTTTTCCATTTCGTCGAAGGCCTTCCACATGCCGATGAGTCCGGTGCCACCGCCGGTGGGATAGAGAATCACGTCGGGGAGTGTCCAATCCAGCTGTTCGGCGAGTTCGTAACCGAGGGTCTTTTTGCCTTCGGCACGATAGGGCTCCTTCAACGTCGAGACATCGAACCAACCTTCGGCGGCCTTGCGCTTCGCGACTTCCGCACCGCAGTCGGTGATCAGGCCGTTGATGAGCGTGACGTGAGCGCCCATCTGCTCGCACTCGATGATGTTGGCGCGCGGCGTGTCGCGCGGCATGAAGATGTGGGCCTCCATCCCGGCCCGAGCGGCGTAGGCGGCGAGGGCGCCGGCGGCGTTGCCGGCCGAAGGGACGGCGAGTTTCTTTAGCCCAAACTGCTTGGCCATCGAGACGGCGGTCGTCATGCCGCGTGCTTTGAAACTGCCGGTGGGATTTTGCGCTTCATCCTTGATGAAGAGGCGCGACATGCCGTGCCGCGCGCCGAGGCGCGAGGCGGGCAGCAGTGGCGTCCAACCTTCGCCCAGCGTAACAATGTCGGCCTCAGCCTTGACCGGCAGCACTTCGCGATAGCGCCACAACGACTTCACGCGCGAGCGCAGCGACTCCTTGTTGAACGTGCGCGCCGCCGCCTTCAGGTCGTAGTTGGCGAACAGGGGCTTCGCGCAGCACGCGGACACGTTTTGGGGGATCGCGGCGTCGTGCTCTTTTCCGCACAACGTGCAAGTGAGGTGGGTCAGGTGCATAGCGAGCTGGTTGCGATCTGAAGCCCGGAATGCCGCGTTGCGGACGCGGGGATTATTTGACGCGCGTCGCAGGCGGCGGCGGCTGGGATTTGGTGATGAGCGATGCCGCGACGATTTTTGCCAGCTGCTGACGTCCCAAAATCGTGAGGTG
>JBDSGI010000393.1:0-3530 GCA_039919035.1 Opitutaceae bacterium | reverse complement strand
TTCGCCGTGCTGCTTGGCCTCTGCGGGCCGGGCGGGGCGTTCGCCGCCTACAGCTGGCTGACCGAGCCCATCCTCATGCTGATGGCCGCGGCGACGATTCTCTTCGGTAACATCGCCGCGCTCACCCAGCACAACGTGAAGCGCCTCATCGGTCTCTCCGGCGTTTCGCACGCGGGCTTCCTCCTGCTGGGCGTCGTCGCTTCGCGCACGGTGCCCACGGCGCTCGGCGCGATTCAGTTCTACCTCTTCGCCTACCTGCTCGCGTCGTTCGCCGTCTTCGGCGTGATGACCCACCTCGCCGGCGGCGACGATTCGGATCAGGACCTCGACCACTACACCGGCCTCGCGAAGGAAAACCCGTTTCTCGCGACCGTGCTCGCGGTGGGCCTCGGCTCGCTTGCCGGCATTCCGCCGCTCGCGGGCTTCGTCGGAAAATTCCTCATCTTCGTCTCCGTCTTCCAGGCCGGCCACGGCACCTCGCTGTTCATCGCCATCATCGGCGTGGTGATTTCGATTTATTACTACTTCGGCTGGATCAAGGCCGCCTTCTTCGAGACGTGGACGCCCTCACCCGAGCTTGCCGCGCTGCGCCCCGCGCGCACCCCGGTGAACCCCGTGACCGCCCTCACCCTCGGCACCCTCGCCCTCGCCTCGATCGTCCTTGGTTTCTATCAGGGCCCGCTCGGGCATTGGCTCGCGCTGAAGTGAGGTTGCGCCAGACAGGGCAAGAGAATGCGTGTGCAGAACAGATTTCTTCAGATCACTGCCGCGATCGTCGTTGGTCTGGGCTTGTGGTCGCTGTGGTCGCACCGTGGATCGCCGCCCGGGGCGGTGGCACGCGACGTGGCTTCTTTTGGGATGTCGGCGGGGCTTACCCGGGGATTTAATCCCGCTGCAAAGGTGACGCCGCGCCCGCGCCCCGCGCACTACGCGTTGTTTGACCGGCAATGTGCGGTGATCGATGTCCGTGACGAGCCCTTGAGCGTGCCGGGCCAGACGCGCCGCGCGTGGCTGGTTGACCTGGCTCCTTTTGGCCGCGTCCGCGTTGAGGAGACCGTGCAGCGGACTGCGGGCGATCCCGACGAGCGTGTGTTGCGACGTGACGCGTTCGTCGCAGGCGAAGTGTTGATCACACCGCAGGCGGGCCTGACCGCCGGGGCTTTGCCGGCGGTCTTTGCCCGCGCCGGTGCGGCGACGTGGGAGCGCGTGCCGGGCTCCGAAACTTGGCTCGTGCGTTTCGCCGACCCCCATCTCGACACGCTGCCCGCCGCACTGGAGGGATTCGCCGGGGAAACCGAGACTATCCGGCACGCGGAAGGCAATGGTGTGGGGCAGGGCGGACGTATCCCCAACGATCCGCTCTTCAGCCAGCAATACGCGCTGCACAATACCGGCCAGACCGGTGGCACGAGCGGTGCCGATGTGCGCGCGACCGTGGCATGGGACATCGCTAACTCGGCGCCGGGGGTCCTCGTGGCTGTGATCGATTCCGGCATCGACTACAATCACGCGGATCTCGCGGACAACATCTACCGCGACGCCCGCGAGATCATCAATGGAGTGGATGACGACGGAAACGGTTTCATCGACGACTACCGCGGCTGGAATTTTGTTAGCAACAACAACGATCCGCTCGACGACCACAACCATGGCACGCATGTCTCCGGCATTCTCGGCGCCCGAGGCAACAACGGCATCGGCGTCTCCGGCCTCGTGTGGACCGTGCAGTTGCTGCCTGTGAAAGTGCTCAATGCGACCAACACCGGCACGACCGCGAACATGCTGTCGGGAATTAATTACGCGCGCGGAAAAGGCGTGCGGATCATGAACCTGTCGCTCGAAAATTATCCTTTCAGCACCGCGGTTTCCGGCGCGATCGATTCGGCGGCGGCGGCCGGCATTCTCATGGTCATCTGCGCGGGGAATTCTGGCACCAACAACGACATCTCGCCGAATTATCCGAGTTCCTACCCGCAAGTGAACATCATTTCGGTGGCCAATACCACCAACGCCGATGTGATGAACACCGGTGGCTCGCTTCCATCCAACTACGGTGTGACTGCGGTTGACCTCGCCGCGCCCGGCACCCTTGTCTACAGCACACTTCGCAACAACACGTATGGTCTGTTCACTGGCACGTCGATGTCCACGCCGCATGTCACTGGCACGGCGGCACTCCTCTGCACTCTGCGGCCGGACGCGACTGTGGCGGATTTGCGGCGATGGATTCTCGACTCGGCGGATCGGCTCCCGTCGCTCGCGGGCAGATGTGTTACGGGTGCGCGCCTCAACGTCGCGGCTGCGCTGCAACTCGCCGTTCCCACCGCGCCGCCCGGTTTCATTGTCCAGCCGCAGGCTCAATCTGTCGTGGCGGGCCAAAACGCGCTCTTCACCGTGGTCGCCAGCGGCAGTCCGCCTCCCACCTATCAGTGGCGCAGGGACGGCGTGCCCATCGTCGGGGCCACGACGTCTGCCCTCATGTTGACCGGCATCCAAGCCTCTTCCACCGGCAGCTACAGCATCGTCCTCACCAACAGCGCCGGTTCGGTTACGAGCAATGCCGTGCTCCTCAGTGTCATCCCGGTCGTGCCGAGCGTCGCCGTCCAACCCCAACCGCAATCAGTGGCCTCCGGCCAGGACGTAACCTTCACGGTGGGCGCGAACGGCAGTCCGCCGTTCACTTATCAGTGGCGAAAAGACGGCGTGGCAATTGCGGGGGAGACGACAGCGACGTTCACCTTGGGCAGCGTTCAGCTGGGGGACGCTGGGAGCTACACGGTTGTCATCACCAATTCCCGCGCCTCCGTGACCAGCGCGGCAGCCACGCTTACCGTTGTCCTTGCGGGACCCACCGCCCGCCTCTCGAATCTCTCCGTCCGCACGATAATGGCTGTTGGCCAAACGCTCATTGTCGGGGTGGTGGTGAGCGGCGGTTCGCGGGATGTGCTGGTGAGGGCGGTGGGTCCGGGGTTGCTGCCGTTTGGCCTCGCCGCCGCCATGGCCGATCCTCGCCTCGATCTCTTCAACGGGCAGACCCTCGTGCTCTCGAACGATGACTGGCTAGCGTCGCTCGCGCCGACGTTTACGAGCGTGGGCGCGTTTGGGTTGTCCCCCGGCAGCAAGGATGCGGCGGTTCGCCAAAGCCTCAACGGTGCATATTCGATTCAGGCGCGGGGTGCGGGGCCGGGCATCCTGCTGGTCGAGGCCTACGACCTTGCACAAGGAAACACGCCGCGAATGATCAACGTCTCGGCGCGCAATCGCGTCGGCACGGGTGACGACATTCTCATTGCCGGCTTCAACATCGCGGGCACCGGCACGAAGCAATTGCTTATCCGCGCGGTGGGCCCGGGCTTGGCGGCGTTTGGCGTGCCCGGCACGCTCGTCGATCCGAAGTTTGAACTCTATTCCAGTGCCGGGGTGAAGCTCACCGAAAACGACAATTGGACGCCCAACCTCGCGGCCACGTTCACCAGTGTCGGTGCCTTCGCGTTGCAGCCCGGAAGCCGTGATGCGGCCTTGCTCACGAC
>JBDSGI010000392.1:0-2799 GCA_039919035.1 Opitutaceae bacterium | reverse complement strand
CCCGAGATTATCGTTCGCCGGACCTCCGAAGGCGCGCGTTTGGGTGACGCCCCGAATCCAGTGGATTGCGGGAAACTCGTGGCAAATCCACGCACCCGCTTCGTCCTGACCCTGATTGTCGAACACGCGCAGTTTGGAGACAAAGTCGGTGACCTCGGCGGACGAGTGCGCGGCGCGATACTCGAAGAGCGATTGGGCGAGCGTGTTCGCGCCGCCGTTGAGGACGATGTGCAGCGGGCGCGGATCGGGCTTCAGCACGGCGGCGGTGACGAGGCGCGCGCCGCGACTCCAGCGGCCCTCGCCGACATCGCTCATGCCGTTGCCGGTATTGCCGTTGGCGACGACAGCGCGGAGATGGGCGGGAGTCGGCCAGCCGGTGGCATGGAGTTGGAGGTTAGGATAAACTTTTTCGTAGCCGTCGATGATGCCGTGGAGCAGGTGCGGCATGAGCCACTTGGTGGAGTCGGTCGGATTCGGGCGGAAGAAGCGCCCTGTCGTGGTGATCAGGCCTTCGATTTCGACTTCGTTGGCACAGGCGAGGAGGTGGACGATCTGCTGCTCGTCGTCGGGATCGTGGCCGATATCGGTCATAACGATCAGGCGCGGGCGGTCCTCGGCCAGGCGGGTGGAGGCGGCTATCAGCGCGCTGCCGCTACATACTCCGAGGGCGAGGAGGTGGCGTAGGAAAATTTTCACGCGATGGAACGATGAGCCTCAGTCCGGGATGCGTTTTCCGGCGCGGACGGGCGGTCCGATTTTGGCTTGGGAGGCGAGGAGTTGTTGGGCGGCCAAGCGGCGGCGCATGTCCGCGACGGTGGCGGCGGAGGCGGATTGACCGGCGAGGTTGTGATTTTCGTTGGGATCGGTGCGGTGATCGTAGAGCATTTCACCGTCGGCGCCGTAGCTCGTGTAGATCATATTTTCGGTCACGACGGCGTCGCCTTTGCCGTAACGGCTGTAAACTTCGTCCCGAAATTTTTGCTCGGGCTGTTTGAGCAAAGCGGCGAAGCTGCGGCCTTGGATTGTGTCGGGCGTCGCCACCCCGGCCAAGGCGCAGAGGGTCGGAAAAATATCGAGGCTCGCGACGAGCCCCTCGGTGCGGTGCCCCGCCGCGAGGCCAGGAACTTTCATGATGAGCGGAATGCGGAGCGCGTTTTTCAAGGTGTTGTGTTTGCCCCAGAAGTCATGTTCGCCGAGGTGCCAGCCGTGATCGCCCCAGATCACCACGATGGTGTTCTCCGCGAGGCCGAGGCGGTCGAGTTCAGCGAGCACGTCGCCGACAAGTTTGTCGGCGTAGCTGACCGAGGCGTAGTAGCCGTGGCGCATCATGCGGTGCCACTCGTCGGTGCCGTCCACGTAACCGCCGGGCTCGTAGGATTTGTATTCGTTGGAGCCCTTGAGGCCGGCCGGGGCGTTTTCGGGACGGTAGCGGTTGTCGGCGAGCGTGAGCTTCGCGCGATCGTAGAGGTCCCAATATTTCTTGGGCGCGTAGAACGGCAGGTGCGGTCGAATGAAACCGCAGGCGAGGAAGAAGGGTTTGCCGTCAGCCTTGAGGCGCCGGAGGTCTTCAATGGTTTTTTCGGCGACCATGCCGTCGCCGTAGGCGTTGTCAGGCACGTCGGGGGACTCGTAGATGCGCGAGCGGTTGTCTTTCGAGCGTTGCGCGGTGGTGGCCGGGTCGTGGCTGGTGGCATGGCTGGCCTTCGGGTGCCACGAGGGTTCGCTCCAACTGCGGGCGTCGGTATCGGCGCCGAAGTGAAAGATTTTTCCGTTGGAGAGCGTGGTGTAGCCGGCGGCCTTGAACATCTGCGGCATCGTTGCGGCGCCGGGGGCGTCTTCATCGGCGCGCGTCCGTGCGATGGTGAAGCGGTTCGCCGTGGGGAGAATCGAGGTCATCAACGAGGCGCGAGAAGCGCCGCAAACGGCCACCTGGCAATACGCGCGGTTGAAGAGCACGCCCTGCGCCGCGACGCGGTCGATGTTAGGCGACTTCACCTGCGAATCGCCGTAGAAGCCGAGTTCGGGGCGTAGATCGTCGATGGCGAGGAAGAGGATGTTGGGCCGGCGCGGGGGTTGGTCGGCCGCAGACAGCCCGCCGAGAAGCGAACCGGTGAGGAACAAGGCGGCTAATGGCCGCAGCCGGGCAATTGTGAGAAGAATCATGGCGATATAGGCGGGGTTAATTTTTCGGAGCGGATAAAAATTTGAGTTCTTCGAGCGCGGCCAGGCCGAAGAACGCAGAGGTGTAACTGCAGGCCAGCGGGAACCAGGCGCGGTAGGTGACGCCGGATTGAAAGGTGATGCCGATGATGCCGCCGTGGCCTTCGCGGTCGGGGCCAGTGTATTGATTTTCGAGGCACCACGTGAGAGCACGGCGGGCGGCGCGCAGGTGCGCCGGGTCGCGCGTGAGGGCGTGGAGGCGATAGAACAGCAGGCTCCAGAGCGCGGTGCCTTTTTCGCTGAGGCCGACGGCGGCGGCGGGTTGGTCGAACGCGTAGCTCCAACTGCCGTCGGAGTGCTGCGCGGCCAGGAGGTGCGCGGCCATCTTCACGGCGAGGTCGCGGTATTTCGCGTCTTTCGTCAGCTCATACGACGCGATCAGCCCCTCCATCGCCCAGCCGTCGCCGCGCGTGTGGCGCTGGTTGGGCACGGTGCGCGCGGGTGAAAAATCGTAACGTCGCGCCCACAGGCCGTCGGGTTGTTCGAAGCGGCGGCGCAACGCGTCCATGTAGGCGTGGCCGATGGCTGGCAGGGCGGGATCGCCATTGGCGGCGTGGAGTGCGGCGAGACCTTCGGGGC
>JBDSGI010000391.1:0-7365 GCA_039919035.1 Opitutaceae bacterium | reverse complement strand
AATGCAGCGCCGGGCTCGACGACAAACCCTTTTGGACGGCCGCATTAAGCCCGGCAAAATGTTCGAGCGGCACCGCGCGGCGATGTATTTTGACTGCGTCCGCGCCGGCAAGCCGGGGAACCGCTTGCAGTCGCCGACACCTGAGGGAAGCATTGGTTCAGTTGCTTCCTCCTAGCCGCATGTTCCGATTTTTCATTTCACTTCACATTTTAGCGATTTCAGCCGCCGCCGCGGACGCCGGCAGTCCGCGGGCCGCCACCCCGGGCGAGGTGACTCAGTTGAATGAAGTGCTGCAAAAGGTTGCCGCCGACTACCGCCGGTGGGCCTACACGGAACATCGCATCGTCCGCGACGAGAAGGGCCGGCCAAAGTCCGACGTCATTCTGCGTTACGATCCCTCCCAGCCCTATCCGGAACAATGGGTGCCGCTCAAGGTGGACGGCAAGGAACCGTCCGAACGCGAGCTCGCCAAATACCGCCGCAAGGGCGAGCGCGAAGCCCCCCACGATGCCGCGCGCACCGGCCATTTCCGCACCGACAATTCCCGCAACCGCCAAACTTTGGGGGAGCTTATCGATGTCCCGCGCTCCAGCATCGCCTCTGAAAGCGACACGCATCTCGTCTTCGAGATTCCGCTGCTCAAGTTCGGCAACGAGCGCTTTCCTCCGGAAAAATTCCAAGTGCTCGCCCGCGTGCGCAAGGAAGGCCAAGTGCTGGAGAATATCGCGGTGCGCCTGCGCGAATCGTTTCGTTCCAAGCTGGTCGTGAAGGTCAAATCCGGCGACGGCTCGCTGGATTTCGAGATCGTAAATCCCAAGTATCCGCCCGCGCTGGTGGGCGTGACGGGCGACGCGTCGGTTTCGGTGTTGTTTGTCAGTATTGGCGGGTCGGTGGAACTCAAACGCACGGACATCAAACACGTAAAACCCTTTGACGAACGCTTCGAAGTCCAGATCGGCGGGTTGAAGGCCATCGACTTCTGAGAGGGCGTCGAAAAATGTCTGCCATTCTTCGCAGCGCTCAGAATGACAAACAAGGAGACCCTTTCTCGAAGCCATTTTAGCCGCAATTTTTTGCTCATGCCGGCCCGGCGACGTGCCGTAAAGGAGGAGACACAAATTGTCTCCATGGCCGTCACGCGCGAATCCATCGTCACGCTCGGCAACAAACTCGCTCCGGCGACCGCCACCTTCAGCCGCTTGCGCATATTGCTGCTGGATCCGGATGTGGAGATGCAGGAGGTCATCAACCTGATTCGCTTGGATCCGGCGCTGACGTTTCACGTGATGCGGATGAGCAACAGCGGGCTCTTCGGGATGCGGGAACGCACGGAATCGCTGGATGTCGCAGTCGGCCGCGTGGGCTTAAGCGAAGTCTTCCGGCTCGTCGGCCTCGCCGCGACGCAGCAGGTGTGTCAGCAGGATCTGATTAGTTATCGGCTGTCCGCGAGCCGAATTTGGGGAAATGCCGTGGCGACGGCGGCCGCCGCCGAGCTCCTGGAAAAATCGGCCGACTGCGATCCAGGCCTCGCCTAAACCGCCGGCCTGCTGTGCACCATCGGTCGCGTGATTTTGGACGGAGCCGCGTTTGGCCAGCTCTATCCCGGCGAATCCGAGTGGCCGTCCGTCGCGGAGTGGGAGAAAAAGACTTTCGGCGTCACTTCCAGCGAAGTGACCACCGTGCTGCTCAACCACTGGCGTTTTCCCGCCGAGTTGGTCGACGCCGTGAGCGGTCACTATGAGCCGATGGGCGTGAACGGCTCCAACCTCAGCGCCTGCGTGCTCAACCTCGCCTGCGGCGTGGCCGCGCGCTTCGGCCTCGATCTGCCCGGCGAAGAGGGCGACTGGATCTGCACTCCGGCGAAACTCACGCTCGCGGGAGTCACCGAGGCCTCGCTGGAGGAGTGCGCGACACGAGCGCGCGCCCACTGCGTGATGCTCTGCTCCAGCGTGGCCTGATCTTCGACGGGCGGGCCGCCCTGGAACCGGCCTTGCTAGGCCGCCGGTCGAGGCGCTAATGCCTGCCCGCGCATGGCGACCGCGCGCGACGCACCGGGTCCTGACCGTGGCGCGTTCGCGCCGGCGTCCGCCGCGCCGGACAATTCCTGCAACTTTCCCCCGGCTACCGGGGTTCTGCGGGGGAACGATGCTATCCCTCCAGTGCACACCACCGACGCCGACGTAACCGCGCCGCCTGATTTCACGACCTTCATGCGTAACTACCAAAACATGGTTTACTCGACCGCCGCGCGGATTACCGGCAATCCCACGCAAGCCGAGGATATCGCGCAAGAGGTCTTCCTAAAGGCCTACGAAAACTACCAAAACCTGGGCACCAGCCCCACTGCCGGCGGCTGGCTGAAGACGGTCGCCACCAACCTCTCGCTTAACCACCTCACCCGCTACCGCAACCGCTGGCGCTTCTTCTCCGAGTTCAAGCGCCACGAGGCCGGCGACTCGACCGACGCCCCCGAAATCGACTTCGCCGCGCCGGACACGTTTTTCAACGAAGTCGACGCCACCGATCGCCGGCGCATGGTCGAGGCGGCGTTGGAACAACTCCCCGAGCACCAGCGCGTGCCGCTCGTGCTCTACCATTTCGAAGACCTGCCCTACGACGAGATCGCGAATAAACTCCGCGTCTCCCTCGCCAAGGTGAAAATCGACATCCTCCGCGCCCGCGCCGCCCTCGCCAAGATTCTCGCTCGCAGCGTCAACGCCCACGACCAACTCAATCCTCGCTCCGCGCCATGATTCCCTCGCCCGAAGACCAAACGAAACTGGAGCACTTCGTCCATCGCGCCCTCCGCGAGCTACCTGATTATCCCGCGCCCACTTCGCTGGAGCAGCGCGTGCAGGCCGCCCTTGCGCGCAGCGCGGCGCAGCCGTGGTGGCGGCGCGGGTTCGCCCACTGGCCACTCGCGGCGCGGGCGGCATTCATTCCGCTCGCAGGCGGCCTCGTCGCCCTCGTGGTCCACCTCACCGGGTGGATGACAGCCGGCCTCAACATCGAGGCGCGCGAAACCCTGGCCCAACCCATCTCGTGGCTCGAGAGCGTCCTCACGGTCGCGAGCGCCATCGGCAATTTCTTCGAAATCATTTTGCGGAGCATTCCGCCGCTCTGGCTCTACGGCGGCCTCGCATTCTGCGCGGCGATGTATGCCGCGCTCTTTGGCCTCGGGGCGGCCGCCTACCGCACCTACCAAGCCCAACGCTAATTTTTGTCTCCATGAAAAAGATTTTCCAACCGCTCCTCCCTCTCCCGAAGTTCGCGCTCTGGGGTGTGCTGCAGCTCGCAGTCGCGGCGCAGCCCACCCCGACTCCCGCTGAACCGGCCACCACGGCGACCACTCCGGTCGCGCCCACTGCGGCTGACGACGACAAAGCGAAACTGCGCCGGCTCGATACCCCCGCCGCCGACAAAGCCGGCGAAGCGCCTCCGCCCACCAAGAAATCCCGCGCCCAGCAAATCAAAGAGCGGGCCGACGCCGCGAAACAGCGCGCGCGTGATCGCGCGGCAGCCCGCACCGGCACGGACGTCGTGAATGTATTCGGCCATGCCCATCAGAACGCCGACCAGAAAAGCGATGTCGTCGTCGCGGTCTTCGGCTCGGCCACCGCCGAGGGGGAAGTCACGGATTCCGTGGTGTCCGTCTTCGGCGCGAATCGCGCGACCGGACTCGTGCACGGCGAAGTGGTCGCGATTTTTGGGAACAGTTACGTCAACTGCCCCGTGGGGCAAAATGTCGTCGTCGTGTTCGGCAATCTTGAACTCGGGCCCGAGGCCCGCATCGCCGGCCAAGTCGTGTGCGTGGGCGGTTCCATCACCCGCGATCCGGCGGTGACCATCAAAGGCGGCACGACCAATGTTCTCTCGGTGAACGTGGAGTGGCTGAGCGGTTGGTTCGAGCAATGCCTCCTAAAGGCGCGCCCGCTCGCCTTCGACCGCCGCGTCGGCTGGGCGTGGGCCACGGCGCTCTCGTTCCTGGCGTTCTACCTCCTGCTCGCGCTCCTGTTTCCCAAGCCGCTCGTCGCGTGCGCCGAGACCTTGGAATCAAGGCCCGGCTATTCGATCCTCGCCTCGATTCTCACCGTGCTGCTCACACCCGTGGCCATCGTGGCGCTCGCCCTCACCGTGGTTGGGGCCGTGCTGATTCCGTTCCTCGGTGCGGGGCTGATGTTCGCCGGACTTTTTGGCAAAGCCGTGATGCTCGCGTGGCTCGGCCGGCGCCTCACAAAATTTTTCGGCGACGGCCCGCTCGGCCATCCCGCGTTTGCCGTGCTCATGGGCGGTCTCATCGTGATGCTGCTCTACACGGTGCCGTTCGCCGGCTACCTCTTCTATAAACTCCTTACGTGGATCGGGCTCGGCGTGGTCGTTTACACGATCGTGCTCGCGATGAAACGCGAAAAAACCGCCGCGACCGTTCCGGCGGCGGCGGCGCCGTTGCCTTACGCCGTTCCTCCGCCCGTGAGTCCGTCGGTATCATTGCCGATCGTCGGCGCTCCGGGGATGAGCCGCGGCTTCACCGGCTCGGGGGTCCTGGCCGCAGAATTTTCCGCGGGCTCCGGTGGAATGCCTCTCCCGCCCGTCGCGCCGCAAACCGCCGCCGAGGCCCCGCGTTCGCTGCCGATCGCCTCTCCGCTGGTCCAATCCATCCCGTGGGAACGCGCCGGGTTCTTCATCCGCCTCGGCGCCCTCGCGATCGACGCCGTGCTCATCGGAGCGATCACGGGGTTTCTCTCCGACTCGCTGCCCCGGGCACTCAGCCTGAATCACGGCCCGGGCGGCGTGTTGCTCGGGCTCGCGATCTACGGCGCGTTGATGTGGAAGGTCAAAGGCACGACTATCGGCGGCATCGTTTGCAGCTTGAAGGTCGTCCGCCTCGACCGCCGTGAAATCGACTGGGCGACCGCCATCGTGCGTGCGCTTGGCTGCTTCCTCTCGCTCATGCCGGCGGGCCTTGGCTTCATCTGGGTCGCCTTTGACGACGAGCGCCAGTCGTGGCACGACAAGATTGCCGGCACCACCGTGGTCCGCGCGCCGAAGGGCACTTCGTTGGTGTGAACCCGCGGCATGGCCGGTGTGCGGGAAATATTTTCTCGCGCCCGCGTCCTCCGGCCCAAGCCTGAACCCATGGCCACAGGCGCACCACTCGTCGGCATCATCATGGGCAGCACGTCGGACTGGGAGACGATGCAGCACGCGGCCGCGCAACTGGAGGCGCTGGGCGTGCCGTTTGAGAAACGCGTCGTCTCCGCGCACCGGACACCCAAGCTGATGGTGCGCTACGCCGAGTCGGCGGAAAAGCGCGGCCTGAAGGTTATCATCGCCGGCGCCGGCGGCGCGGCGCACCTCCCAGGCATGACGGCCTCGCTCACCACCCTGCCCGTGCTCGGCGTGCCCGTGGAATCGCACGCGTTGAAGGGCATGGATTCACTCCTTTCGATTGTGCAGATGCCCGGCGGCGTGCCAGTCGCCACCTTCGCCATCGGCAAGGCCGGCGCCATCAATGCCGCGCTTTTTGCCGCCTCGCTGCTCGCGCAGAGCAGCGCGTCAACCGCCAAGGCGTGGAAGAAATTTCGCTCCGCCCAAACCGCGAAGGTCCTGAAAGCGAAGCTGCCTTGAGGCTGAACCGGCGGGTTGGCAGCGGGCGGTGACCCGTTTTCCCGCTTGCCGATTCTTCCGCGTTCTCTGCGCTCTCCGCGTTTCAAAAAATGATCCCTCCCGGAAAAACCCTCGGCATCCTCGGCGGCGGCCAACTGGGGCGGATGCTGGCGCAGGCCGCGCAAACGCTCGGCTACCGGGTGCATGTGTTTGAACCGGCCGGCCCGTGCCCGGCGGGCGCGTTGGCGAACAAAGAAGTCAACGCCGCCTACGACGACATCCCCGCGCTCACCGCCTTTGCCCGCGCGTGCGACGTGGTCACCTACGAATTCGAAAACATCCCTTCCGCGCCGCTCGCCGCCATCGCCCGCCTGGCGCCATTGCATCCGCGGGCCGAGGTGCTGCACATCTGCCAGAACCGCCAGCGCGAAAAGACCTGGCTGCGCGCCAACAATTTTCCGCACGTCCGCTACGCCGAGGCGCTCGACGGCGATATCGCCCCCGCGATTGCCCTAGTGGGGCGGCCGTGCGTCGTGAAGACCGCCGACTTCGGCTACGACGGCAAGGGCCAGATGAAAATCGTCACTGACGCGGACCTCGAACAAGCCGCCGCGATCTTTCGCGGGCGGCGTTGCGTGGTGGAGCGCTGGATCGATTTCTCCTGTGAGATCTCGGCCCTCGTCGCCCGTTCGAGCACCGGCGAAACCAAGGTCTTCCCGATCGCGGAAAATATTCACACCCGGCACATCCTCGATTTCTCCATCGTCCCGGCGCGCATTAGTCCGCCCGTGATCCACGAGGCCGAAACCTTGGCGCTCGCCATCGCGGAGAAACTCGGCGTCGTCGGCCTCCTCGCGGTGGAGATGTTTGTGACGACCGGCGGCGACGTGCTCGTAAACGAACTCGCCCCGCGCCCGCACAACAGCGGCCACTGGTCGCTCGACGGCTGCGAGACGAATCAGTTCGAGCAGCACGTGCGCGCCGTGTGCGGACTGCCGCTCGGCGGGGTCGGAGTGCGCGAACCCACCGTAATGGTGAACATCCTCGGCGACGCATGGTTTGAGGGCACGGCGCGACGCGAACCAAAGTGGGCCACGGTCCTTGGCGCCGCGCGCGCGAAGCTGCACCTTTACGGCAAAGCCGACCCGCGGCCCGGCCGCAAGATGGGGCACTTCACGGTGCGCGATGCCGACATCAACGCGGCGCTCACCCGCGCGCAGGCTTTGAAGCAAAAATTGTAGGGCGAAGGCCTAGCGCGGCGCTTCCGCTCGCGCCCGACAACCCGGGCGCTTCAAAACACAGGGCGCAGGGCGCGTGGCTTGCAGACGCCGACGTGAAATCGTCTCAAAGCGGCGCGGGCAAGACTCGCGCCCCACGAGTTGCCCGCCGCAGGGGCGCACCCCTTCAGTTTGTCCCGAACCGCCCGCGTTCGCGCTCCACCGTGAGTTGCTGACGAGCGACGCTGATGCGCGCCTGGATCAGCTCGCGGTTCTGCTCGCCCTTGGCGGCGAGATCTTTTTCCAGCTCCTCGATGCGCTTTTCGTAGGCGGTCACGCGCTCCTTGAGCGGCGTGTGCAGCCGCTCAAGGCGCTGTTCAAGCTCGCGAATCTCGGCCTCGGCCTTCCGCTGCACCGAAAGCAGCTCGGCCCGCTGATGGGACATCGTGCTGAAAACCTTGTCGCGCATCCAGCCCAGCGCGCCGGTGCGAATCGCCTCCTGCGCGCGGTCCGCTTTGCCTTCGGCCAAGAGTGCGCGATC
>JBDSGI010000390.1:0-2910 GCA_039919035.1 Opitutaceae bacterium | reverse complement strand
AACACCAGTCCGGAGCGCGCGACTTTTCCAACGCTGGGCTTCGATCCACAACCGGACGTGCGCGCGGGCAAGGCCCCGATGAGCGTCGGCGCCGCGGATCCGGCCAAGCGCGACCTGGAGGGCGTGGGTGTTGTCGCGGGAAACTACGAGCCCCTGGAACCAAAATTCAGCAACTTCAAGGCGCCGGCCGCCGGCCACTACCGACTCCGCTTCAACACGCACACGGTCTGGGTCGGCCCCACGAAGCAGACCGATCCGAAGAAGCCGGACCGTTGGTGGATTCCCGATCTGGACAACGTGACGCGTGGCCGCCGCTCCGAACCGATCTCGATTTATTCGGAGACGCCCCCTCGCCAATTGCGCTGGCTCGGAACCTTCGATGCTCAGCCGGAACCAGTGGTGAGCGAGTTCGACGTCTGGCTGCTCGCGGGCGAAACCATCCGCATCGACGCGGCGCGGCTCTTCCGCTCGCGGCCCGGTGCGGGTCGCTGGCAGAATCCGCTGGCGGAAAAGGACGGGTCGCCCGGCGTGGTGTTTCGCTGGCTGGAGGTCGAGGGGCCGCTCGTTGACCGCTGGCCGATGGCGGGGCACGCGCTGCTTTTCGGCGACCTGACGTTCAAGGCGCCGGAGCGCGCCGGCGGCATCGTGCAAGTCGAGTCAGCGGAGCCGAGCCGGGACGCGGCGCGACTGCTGGAAAATTTCTTGCGCCAGGCCTATCGGCGGCCCGTGCCGTCCACGGAGGTCGAACGGTTTTTGCCGGTGGTGGAGAGCACGCTGAAGTCTGGGGTGGGTTTTGCCGACGCGATGATTGCGGGCTACACGGCGGTGTTGTGCTCGCCGGAGTTTGTGAGTTTGGAGGAGAAACCCGGGAAGCTCGACGACTACGCGATCGCGTCGCGGCTCGCGTTTTTCCTCTGGAACACTGCGCCCGACGCGGAGCTCCGTGCGCTCGCGGCTGCGGGCAAGCTGCACCGGCCCGAAGTGCTGCGCGCGCAGACCAATCGGCTGCTGGACGACCCGAAGTCGCGGCGCTTTGTGGACGCGTTTCTCGATTACTGGCTCGACCTGAGAAAGGTGAATGGAACCGCGCCGGACGAGTCGCTCTACAACGACTACTACCTCGACGATCTGCTCACCGAGTCGGCGCAGCTGGAGACGCAGATGTTTTTTGCCGAGCTGCTTCGAGGGGATCTGCCGGCGCGCAATCTCGTGCAGTCGGATTTTGTGATGGTGAACGAGCGTCTCGCGACCCACTACGGTTTGCCGGCGGTCGATGGCGTGGCCCTGCGCCGTGTCGGGTTGCCGCCGGACAGCGTGCGCGGCGGCTTGATGACGCAGGCGGCCGTGCTGAAAGTCACCGCCAACGGCACGAACACCTCGCCGGTCTTGCGCGGCGCATGGATCATGGAGCGCGTGCTCGGGCAGCCGCCCCCGCCGCCCCCGCCCAGCGTGCCGGCGGTCGAGCCCGACATTCGCGGTGCGACCACCATTCGGCAACTCCTGGACAAGCATCGGACGGAGGAAAGCTGCGCCGCCTGCCACACCAAGATTGATCCCGCGGGATTTGCCCTGGAAAGCTTCGACGTGATGGGCGGTTTCCGCGACCGCTACCGCGCGATCGCCGACGGCGTGGCGCCGCAGCCGGGCCTCGGCAAGGGCGGTCAGAAATTCGCGTTTCACCTTGGGCTGCCGGTGGATTGCAGCGGCGAGTTGCCGGACGGCCGGGCCTTTGCGGATGTGCGCGAGCTGAAACGACTGCTGGTCACCAACGAGCCACAGCTCGCGCGCAACCTGGCCCGCCAGCTCGTCATCTACGCGACCGGAGCGCCGGTGCGCTTCATCGACCGTCCGGCCATCGAAAAGATTCTCGAACACACGGGTGCGCGCGGCTACGGTGTGCGGTCGGTGTTGCACGAGGTCGTGCAGAGTGAACTTTTTCTCAACAAGTAGCCGGTCAGCCTGTCGTCAACCCGCCCGATACCCTCACCCCATGAAGACCAATTCCAACTCCTCTTTCTTGCGTCGCCCTGGCCTCGGCTCGTTCGTTGCCACCCAGCGGTCGGTCTCGCGCCGACAGTTCCTGCGCGGGGCGGGTATTGTGATGTCGCTGCCGTTCCTTGATTCGATGCTGCCGGCGTTTGCGCGCGGCGAAGCGGCCAGGGCGGCGGCGAAGAAACCGCGCCGGATGCTCGGTATCTGTAACAATCTCGGCCTGCTGCCCGATCAGTTTTTCCCGAAGACGACTGGCCGCGGTTACGTGCTGTCGCCCTACCTCGAGCTACTTAAAGAACACCGCGAGGATTTCACGGTGTTCAGCGGCGTGTCGCATCCGGACGTAGACGGCGGACACCCGGCGGACATTTGTTTTCTCACGGCGGCGCCGCATCCCGGCAGCGGCGGCTTCCGCAACACCATCTCGCTCGATCAATACATCGCGGAGCGCATCGGACCCGAGACGCGGTTCCCTTCGCTGACGCTCGGCGTCAATGTCCAGCAGGGCCAGCGCAGCCTCTCGTGGACGGGTTCGGGCGTGCTGATCCCGTGCGAAGAAAAGCCGTCGGACGTGTTTAAGAAACTCTTCGTGCAGGGGACGCCAGCCGAAGTGGATGCGCAGCTGCGCAAGCTCGCGCAGGGCCAGAGCATCCTCGATGCCGTCGGCAGCCAGGCGAAGGACTTGCAGCGCAGCGTGGGCGCGCGCGACCGTGATCGGTTGGACCAGTATTTCACGAGTGTGCGCGAGCTCGAGCAGCGCATGGAAATGTCGAAAGAGTGGGAGAAGCGTCCGAAGCCGCACGTGACCGCGACCGTGCCGCTCGATCCGGCGAGTCCGAAGGAATACATGGAGAAGGTGCGCCTGATGTATGACATGGCGCGCCTCGCGTTTCAGACCGACTCGACGCGCTCCATCTC
>JBDSGI010000389.1:0-3549 GCA_039919035.1 Opitutaceae bacterium | reverse complement strand
GACGGGCACCCGTTTTTCACGGCGGCCGGACTCGGCTTTGAAGCCGAGATCGCACACCGCTTCAACCGGCTCGAGCGGCGCGGATTTTTGCGCTACCTCACGACTGGCGCCGCTGTGTGGCGGGAATGGCAGCCCCAGACTTTTCACGTATCCCACGCGGGGCGCCGTGAGTCGTTTCACGCATTCACCCTCGCGGTCGCCAACGCCGACCAATACGGCAACAACGCCCGCATCGCCCCCGAAGCCAAGATCGACGACGGCCAGCTCGACCTTTGCGCCGTCCCGCCGGTAACGCTGCTGTCCGGCCTGCCGCTTGCGCTGCGCCTCTTTCACGGGACCATCGGCCGAGGTCGCGGCGTGAACGCCCGCCGCAGCGATCACTTCGTAATCGAACGTGAAAAACCGGGCTGGCTCCACACCGACGGCGAAATCCACGCGGCCGGCACGCGCGTCGAGTTTTCCGTGAAGCCCGCGAGCCTACGCATCCTCGCCCCGGCGTGACGGCACGCCGTCAAATCTCGGCGAACGCCACCACGCGGTTGCGTCCGCGCTCCTTGGCCGCGTAGAGCGCCTTGTCGGCCGCCGCGACCAAGTCGCCGCCGGGCCGCACATCATTCGGGAGCGTCGCCACGCCCACGCTGATCGTGGCGCGCAGCCCTGCAACACCTGCCGCAGTAAACGACTCGCCCGCGATCGTCGCGCAAAGCCGCGCCGCGACTTCGAAAGTGCTAGCCGCGTCCGTTTGCACCAGCAGCACCGCAAACTCCTCGCCGCCAAATCGCGCCACGCGGTCCACCGTGCGCACCTCGCGCAGGAGTAACCGCCCGACCTCGCGCAACACCGCGTCGCCCACCAGATGACCGTGCCCGTCGTTGATCGCCTTGAACCGATCGACATCGATCATGATGAGCCCGAGCGGATGGCCAAACCGCAGGGCGCGCTCGCGCTCTTCGTGCAAGACGCGGTCGAACTCGCGTCGATTCAGCAAGCCCGTCAACTCGTCGCGCGTCGCGAGGAGGCGCAGGGCCTCCAGCGTCTCGCCCAGTTTGAGCGCATAACGAAGCGAACGCTCCAACGCCCGCGCCGTGATCTCGCCCTTGACGAGATAGTCGAGCGCTCCGGCGTGCATCGCGGCGATGTCGACGCGGTCCGCCGTCTCCGCCGTCAGAAACACGATGGGCGTGCGGCAATCGCGCCCAATCGCCTCGCGGATAAGTTCGAGCCCGTCGCGCTCGCCAAGCTGATAGTCGAGCAGGCACGCGGCGAAGCCGCCGCCGGCAAGTTTCTCCAGTCCCTCCTCGTAGGTGGCGGCCCACTCCAGCGAAAATTTCTCGCCCTGAAACACGCCAAAGTGCGCCTGCGTGATCCGATGCTGCAGGCGATCGTCGTCGATCAGAAGAACGGTGCGGGGCATCGAAAATCGGGATAATTCTCCTCGCACTGGCGGCGCGCTACTTCGCCGCCCGCTTCACGCCGGCCGACAAATCGGCGGCCCGCGCCGCTATAGCCGGCACGATCTGCCCGCGGTTTGCGAGGTTGTCGCGCACACAATTCACCAGCGCGCTGCCCACAACGACGCCGTCCGCGTTAGCGGCGACCTCGGCGACTTGCGCGCGGGTGCCGATGCCAAAGCCGACGACCATCGGCAGCTTCGTGCGCGAGCGCACCCGCGCGATGGCCTCAGGAATGTTCGTCGCCACCTGGTCGCGGACGCCGGTCACGCCCTCACGCGAGACATAGTAAAGAAAACCCGTCGTCGCCGCCGCGATGGTTGCGATGCGTCCGTTCGGCGTCGTGGGCGCGATGATGAACACCGTCTCCACGCCGTGCGCGGCGCACGCTTTTGTCACTTCGCCCGACTCCTCCGGCGGCAAATCGAGGGTGAGAATGCCATCGACCCCGGCCGCCTTCGCCGCGCGCACGTAGGCGTCCACGCCGTTGGCGAAAACCAAATTGTAGTAAGTGTAGAAGACGATGGGCGCCGCGCTGAATTCGCGGATGCGGCGCACCAGTTCAAACACCCGCGCGGCCGTCATCCCGCCTTCCAACGCCCGCTGCGCCGCCAGCTGATTGGTCAGCCCGTCCGCCAGCGGGTCGGAAAACGGCACCCCGAGTTCGAGGATATCCACCCCGTTCGCCAGCAGCGCCCGGCAGATCGCCACCGAGGTCTCAAAGTCGGGATCGCCCGCACACACATAGGCGACAAAGGCGGCGCGATTCTCGACCCGGGCGCGGGCAAACACTTGCTGGATTCGGGACATGGAGCGGCGACCTTGGCGAGAAAGCAGCGCGAATGACACCAAATTTTCGCCGACCTCAAACGGGCGTCGAAAAACTCTTGTAGGGCATCAGGCTTGCTGACGCGGCTGCGTAACCCACAGCACAAGCCGGCGTCTGCCAGCCAGACGCCCTACAGCCAGCCTGAGCCTTTCACGACGACTCAGAAATCGAATTCCACCAACACCGGCCGGTGATCCGACAGCATCGAGCGCACGACCTCGGAGCGAATCTTCATGCAGCCCGCCGGCGAAAAAACAAAATCGAGTGCCCGCTGCGGCAGCGGCGAGGGATAGGTTAGCCCCGCGATCGGGTGCATCATGTAGTCGCAATAATCGGAGAGATGGCTGAGCAACGACGCGGTGGCGTCGTCCCGATCGCCCGGGGTGTTGAAGTCGCCGCAGATGATGGGCGGCACCTCCCACCGGTCCCGGTGCAGACGGTGTTTCTCGCGCAGCCAACCGAGCAAATGCTCCAGCTGGCGGAGGCGTTGGCCGCGCGACCCGAAATGCAGGTGCAAGTTCACGAGGGGCAGGCAGCGCCCGCCGACATCGAGTTCGATGTAGAGAAACCCCTTCTCGCCGAGGCTGCGCTGGCCAAACACCACCGTCTCGGCCGAACGAATGGGATGCCGCGCCAGCACCGCGTTGCCGTAGGAGAGATTGAGCAGACCCGCGCGGCGGTTGTTGATGCCGAACACCGAATGCGGGAAGCGCGTGTGGACCCGCAGATAGTCGAGGTGATCGAAATTGCCCGCCCATCGCGAGCGCTCGTCGATTTCCTGGAGCGCCACCACATCCGGGGCAAGCCGGTCGAGCAACCCGGCGATTTTCCGCAGATTTACCCGCAGCTTGCGTTGGCTCGTGAGCCCTTGGACCAACGTCAAGCCGCGCGCATGGCCGATGTTGAAAGTAACGAGGCGCAGGCGCGGCATGTCCCCCCATTGGGAAATCGGGATGCCCCGGCGTCAAAAGCAAACTCTGGGCGCGCGGGAGGTAGCGAGCTAGTTCGGATTTTTCCTGTCATTGTGAGCCCGGCGCCGCCGGGCGCGGCAATCCAGCCGGAGTTCCGGCGGGGTTGCTTCGGCGCTCCTCTCCTCGCCATGACAGGAAAAACCCAACTGACCGACCACCCCGCCGGAAGATGGGTTGACAGGCGCCGGGGCGACCCCGATTTTCCCCGACCCTTACGGCGGTCATAGCTCAGTTGGTTAGAGCACAGGATTGTGAATCCTGGGGTCGCGGGTTCGAGTCCCGTTGGCCGCCCCATTTT
>JBDSGI010000388.1:0-14232 GCA_039919035.1 Opitutaceae bacterium | reverse complement strand
GAATGGGTTTGGCCTCATGGCTCATCGCACGCACGTCAAGGATAGCCTGAAAGTTTGGTGACAGAAACGTGCTCGTAAAACGAATCGCCTCAGCGGCCGTGTTAATAAAATCGGTGTCCTCCTTCGGCAGCGGCTCCAAGCAGATCGTGATGCCACGCTGCACAGCTTGGGCCACGGCAGGGTGAACGACTTCGGCGGCCCACTTCCACGCCTGCGCTTGAGTCACATCGGGCAAAAGACTGCGTTGCTTCGGGGAACCGACCACAATGATCTGGCCGCCAACGTCGGCGCAGAAATCCACGAGCGCGCACAGATAGTCCGCGGTGCGTTGACGGGTCGCAGGATCGGGCGACGTGAGGTAAAGTCCCTCGGTCGCGGCTAGCACCCAATGAATTCCCGAGATGGCGATGCCGGCTTGGGCGGCGGCCTCGCGTATGCGTTTCCGCTCCATCGCCGGAATGTCCGTCACATATTTCGCCAGGGTAAACGGCGCGATTTCAACCGCATCATAGCCGAGGCGCGCGCAGTAGGCGAAGATGTCGTCGAGCTTCCAGTCGCGGAAGATCTCGTTGCAGATGCCGAATTTCATGTCGGTTAACCGCCACCGTCACACATCGCAAATCTTCACGCCCTGCGCGAGCGCGGCGATCTTATCGGCACCTGTCGGGATGAACTCCTGACCAACGTAGCCCTGGTAACCGAGGTCGATCAGGGTGCGCATTATCGGCGGGTAGTTGATCTCCTGCGTGTCATCGATCTCGTTGCGGCCGGGCACACCGGCCGTATGCACATGCGCGATGTAGGGCAGGTGCTGCTTGAGCCGCGTGATCACGTCGCCGTGCATGATTTGCACGTGATAGATATCGAAGAGCACCTTCATGCGCTCGGAGCCAATGCGACGGCACACTTCCACGGAGCGCTCCATGTCATCGCAGAAATAATCCGGGTGACCCTTCATGTTGGTCGCGACCCGGGAATTCAACATCTCAAGGCAGAGTGTGACTTTCTTCTCCTCCGCGAATCCCACAATTTTTTTCAGGCCATCGACCATGTTGCGCATCGCCACGTCGTCACTGAGCCCGCGGCGAAATCCGGAGAACGTAATGACCCGCTCGACGCCCGCCGCGGCGCACTCCGCGATGCGCTTGCGGAGAATGGCGAGGCACTCGTCGTGTTCCTCCGTGTGCGCAAAGCCCTTCGAAAAACCGTGGCTGCCGGAGATGGCGCAGGTCAGGCCGAGCTGTTTCAGCTCCGGCCAGAATTTCGGATCGCACAGCTCAACTGACTGCAGCCCGACCGCGGCTGCATGGCGGGCAAGTTCGGGCACCGGCATCGGATTGAAACACCAGGGCACGACCGACTGGCGGATGCGGCCGTGTTTGATTTTGTAGGTCGGGGGCGGGGTTTGAGCGCGGGCCACAAGTCCCAGCGCGGTCGTCGCGGCGAGGGTCTTGAGGGCGGCACGCCGCGTTACAACAGGGGTGTTCATCTCGAAGATCTCCGTCGAAGCCAGGCCCAAGGTCGAGCCTTTGCTATCCTGCATCCGAAGGGAAATCGGCCGGGGGAATATCCCCGCTCTGGATAAGTCGGCGCGAGTGTGCATGAGTGGATTTCTCATGGCGGTTCTTTCGATTTTCGCCCCGGCCAAACTCAATCTCTACCTCGCGGTCACCGCCCGACGGCCGGATGGATTTCACGATCTGGTGTCAATCGTGACGCCCCTCGCCTTCGGCGACACGTTGCAGACCGACACAGCTGACGTGAACGAGAAGCCGGGAACGTTCTCCCTGACGTGCGACGACCCGGCCCTGCCGTGCGACGAGACAAATCTAGTGCTCAAGGCCGCGCGGGCATTCGCCGCCACCACGGGGTGGCCAGGCCGCGCTAGTTTCCATCTTGAGAAACGCATCCCCATTGGAGCAGGGCTCGGCGGCGGGAGCAGTAACGCCGCGGCCGCGCTAAAGGCGCTGAACCACCTCGCTGGCCCGAGGTTCGCGCTTGGCGCGGAGGCGCTGTCACAGCTCGCGGCCCAAGTCGGCTCCGACTGTCCATTATTCTTGTGCGACGGCGCGATTGTGATGCGCGGTCGCGGTGATCGCGTCGAACCCTTCCCGGCGAAAGCAGCGGCGCGTTTGCAGGGCCGGCGCGTGTTGGTGTTCAAGCCGGCGTTCGGCATCGCGACGCCGTGGGCTTACGCGCAGATCGCGGCTGGGGCACCTGCGAGTTACTTGCCTTTAGACTTGGCCGAGTCACGTATCGCCGATTGGTCGTCGAACTTCACCACCCCGCTGGAAGACCTTCTTTTTAATAACTTGGAACCGGCCGCGTTTGCGAAGTTTGTCGCCCTGCCGGTGCTGAGGAAGCAAATGCGTTCGACCTTCGGTCTAAAGCCCAGAATGAGCGGCAGCGGCAGCGCCTGCTTTGCCTTGCTGAATGACGACTCCGATGTGACGGCAATCACCGCAGCCATCCGCGCCGCCTGGGGCGACTCCGCCTTCGTCGTCACAACCCGCCTCGCCTCCGGGGCATAAAGCGAGATCCTAATTGACGCACCGGCGCGGGGCCGCGTTATCGTCCAACGCCGGACGCGAACCCCTACGCGTCCGACACCCTTGACCCGTTCATGGACTCCCGCGCGAAAACTGAAATCACCGTAGCAGGCATCGCCGCCTCGCAAGGAATCGCGCATGGGCAGATCTTCGTCTATTTGCAGAGCGATGTCGAAGTGCCAAGCTATCTGGTTCAGCCGGAGAAACGCGATCAAGAGCTGGCCCGATTCGACCGCGCCCTCATCGTGACGCGCCAACAGGTTTCCAAGATTAAGCACGAGGTGGAAATAAACATCGGGCCGGCGGAGGCCGCAATTTTCGATGCGCACCTGATGGTGCTCGAAGACGAGGCCCTGATCGGGGAAACGATCCGGGAGTTTGAAGCCACCGGCCGCAACATCGAGACGTGCTTTCAAATAATCTCCGGGCGCTATGTGCAGGCGTTTCTCGACATCGATGACGAATATCTCCGGGAGCGCGCCGCCGACCTGCGGGACGTGGCGCAACGGGTCCTAAACAATTTGCTGGGCCAGGCGGAGAATTCCCTCAAACGCCTCGCCGAAAAACGAATCGTCGTCGCGAGCGATATATCGCCGTCTGAATCGGCCTCGCTCGATCGGACGTCAGTCTTGGCGCTCGTGATGGATTCGGGCAGCAAGACGAGTCACGCCGCCATCGTGGCCCGCTCGATGAAAATTCCCTCGGTAGTCGGCGTGCGTGATCTCACCAAGCGCGTTACCAACGGGGACTGGGCCATCGTCGACGGCTACGATGGCGTCGTCATCCTGAATCCCTCGGAGAGCACGCTTTTCCGCTACGGAAAAATTCAAGAGCGGAAGAAATCTTTCGAGGCCCGCCTGCTGGATGCCAACGATCAGCCCACCGTCACGCTCGACGGCGTGGCCGTTTCACTGATGGCCAACATCGAGAAGGCCGAAGAAGTCGCGAAGGCCAAGAACTACCGCGCCGCGGGAATCGGGCTCTATCGCACGGAATTTCTCTTTCTCACCTCCGCCCGCATTCCCTCCGAGGAGGAGCAATTCCTCGCTTACCGGGAGGTGGTTGAGGCGATGGCGCCTCAGCCCGTGATAATCCGCACGCTCGATCTGGGCGGCGACAAGCCGATGGCGGGCCACGCGGATATGTTTCCCAAGGAGAACAATCCCTTCATGGGGTTTCGCGCCATCCGGTTCTGCCTGGAGCACCCGGATATTTTCAAAAACCAGCTCCGCGCCATCCTGCGGGCGAGCGCCTTCGGCACGGTGCGCGTGATGTATCCCATGATCAGCGGGGTCGAAGAACTCACCCGGGCCAACGCCGTGCTCGCCGAATGTGCCACCGAGCTGAAGTCCCGCGGTGTGCCGTTCGACTCGACCCTCGCCATTGGCACGATGATTGAGATTCCCAGCGCGGCGGTGACGTCCGACCTGCTCGCGAAGCAATGCTCCTTCTTCAGCATCGGCACCAACGATCTGATTCAATATCTGCTGGCCATCGATCGCGTGAATGATCGCATCGCCCACCTCTACGAGCCCACACACCCCGCCGTGCTGCGCACTCTCCGCCAGGTCGTGAACGAAGCGCACCTCCAAAAAATTCCGGTGAGCGTGTGCGGCGAGATGGCCGGCGATCCCGTGTTTGCGCCGCTCCTGCTGGGCCTTGGGATTGACAGCCTGAGCATGTCTCCGACTTGGCTACCCTCCGTCCGTTATCTCGTTCGCGCCATGAAGATGGCCGATGCGCGCGAGCTAGCGGCGAAGGCGCTGACTCTGGGATCGGCCAAGGAAATTCTCGCCCTGTGCGAGACCTTTTATCGCGCACGGGTGAAGACAGAATAGGCTGCGGCGACGAGTGGCTGCGCTCGCCGATCTCTACATTTGCGAAATCAGGCGCGGTGTTTATGGCATATCTGTCAAACGCATGAACTCCACCGTCTCCCCTTGGCTCGCATGCATTCGGCTGGTCGGTTTCAGTGCGTTGCTGGCCGGCGCGGGCTGCATCGGGATATTTGCCCCAAAGCACAGGGTCCTGGTCGACTCAATCAGCGCGCCGAACGTCGCGAAACCGGCCGGCCAGTCCTATCGGCTCGTGGCTAAAAAATCGACGCTCACTCAAAATCAGGTCGACGTGAAAGTCGTCGAGGCCTGCCTCGATGCCGCCCTGATCGGACAAGGGCTCTACAAGGCGCCGAGCACGGTCGCTCCGGACCTTTTCATCGAGGTGGGCTACGGCACGGACACGGCGGGTCGCACCGATCCGTCGGGTCGGGAAACGTTCCTGCAACTTTCCGCCCGCGACAACCCCAGCCGGGCGCTCGATAAGACGACCGGGGCCGAACAATGGGACGTGCGCGTCGCCGTGCTCGGTATTACGGGCCGGGTCGAGACGGCCATGCCGTTGCTTTCATCGGTCGCGTCCGCCCACCTCGCCTCGAACACCCACATGGAGACAAAAATCGAGGTCCCGCAAAACGCGCCCATGGTCACCGCCGTCCGTGAAGCCGCGATCAAAAATCTCGAAGTGGGAGGCAGCGCAGCGCCTGCGGCGGGCGCCGCCATGAAGCCAGTGAAATAGGCGGGCAACCCAGCGCCTACGCCAAATCAGCGGCCAGCCGATCCGCCGCCGCCTGCCATGTGGACAAGGAGCGCGTCATGGCCTCACGGGTGAGCTGCGCCGCGAGAACGTCGTCGGTCAGAATTCCGCGCAGGGCGTCTTTCCATGCCTTCGAGTCGTTGGTCGCGACCGGCAGACAGCCGCCGCCCGACGCGTTCTCCAGCAGCACCGGTAGATCGCTACAGAGGCAGGGCACTCCGCGCCACAGCGACTCGAGCAAAGGAAGGCCGCAACCTTCTGCGATCGTCGGAAAAACGGTGGCGCGGGCCGTCGCAAACAGCCCCGCCAGTTCTCCATCGTCGGCAGCCTCGTGAAACCACAGCCGCCCGGGGTGCTCCCCGCGCATTTTTCCAATCCTAGCGGCGATGGTGCGGCCAAAGTGGGGATTCACGCGCCCTACCACGTGCAGCTCAAACACGAGGCCCTCCCGCCATAGCTCCGCACACACCTCAAGAATCAGGGGTTGGTTTTTCCGCGGTTCGACAATTCCCAGACAAAGCAACCGAGGAACCGTGGGCGCGGCGCGCTCGGCAACCCGGGGCGAGCCGTCGAAATCAGCACCGAGCGCCAGCATCTTCACCGGCGGCATCTGTTCGATCCCCTGCCAGCGCCAGAAGCCGATCAATTCGTCGCAGCTCGACTGCGAAACCGCCCAGACACGGTCGAACCGTGCGAGGAGTTTCATGTAACCCGGATGCCGTGCGACGCTGTGCGGCCACGTAATCTGCGGATGCTTGAGCGGAATCGCGTCGTGAAAAATCGCGGCGAGCCGGCAACGCCGATCGTTCAGGAAGGCGGTAAATCCCGGCCGCTCTTCCTCGGAAAAAAGCTCGCTGGTGAGAAACCAATCACTGGGTTTCGGCGCAATGGCATTCCATGCCACGCCAGTCGCGCGCGGGCCGAGGCCGGCCCGGAGTCGCGCACTCACCCGCGTCAGACCCGAGCGATGACTCGCGGCCCCCGTCTTGGTCGTGTCGAAAAAAATCATGGCCGCGCAGGCGCGACATCCGCCGCAGAAGCCACGGCCGGCGCCGGCGCAACGATCGCGCGCTCGAACTGACTGAGGAGGCGGCGGGCGTTTTTGTGGGCGTCAAAATTCTCCTCGACCCAACGCCGGGCCGCCGCCCGGAGCCTTTCCGCCAACGAATCGTCAACCGACAGGCGCCGCAAGGCCGAGACCCAGTCGCCCGGCAAATCCACCGGCGCGACGAGCCCGGTGATCCCCTGGGTGATCGCCTCGGTTGTGGCCGCCTCCGGCGACGTGAGCACGAGCACGCCCGCCGCCATCGCCTCAGGGATGACGTTCGGCAACCCGTCGCGATCGCCGCTCGGGGCGATGACGCCGGTGTGGAGCAATACGTCCGCCCAAAGGAGTTGGTTCCAGACTTCATGCTGCGGCAGATGGCCGGTAAACGTGAGGTTCGCGGCGACCCCGAGATGCCCGGCGAGTTTTTCAAGGTCCGCGCGCAAGGGCCCCTCGCCGACAATTCGCGCCGCGAAGGGCATTCCGGCCGCGCGCAGCGCGGCGTAAATCCGCAGCTGATGATCGAGGCCTTTTTTTTCGACGAGTCGCGCGACGCACACGAGGTGCAGCGGAGCGCGCGAGGCGCGCAACGACTTCATCACCGGGAGTCGGTCGAGCCCGCGGCGGATACAATGCACCTTTTCTGGCGACAGCCCGTGCTCGGCGAGGGCGCGCCGGCCCATCTCCGTCGAGGTGTGGATAAATACGGCGTGCACCAGTTTGTCCTTCAGCCACCAGTCGCCGCCGTGCTCATAGATGTCGTAAGCATGGGCCGCCGCGCTGAAACGGTGACCGTCGAGCCGCCACAGGAGCCAGGCGGCGGTCGCGGGCGCCCCTCCCCATGCGGCGTGAATCAGCGTTGGCGGATTTTTCCTAAATTCGCGCGCGAAGAGACAGGCGAAGCCCGCGCCGAGCATGTTCTCCCAAAAATTAATCCACGACGGCGCCCGGCGGGTAGACAAGCCGTGCAGCACCTGCCGCAGCACCTCGGGCCGTCGCCACGATTCATACGGGATTATCCAAAAGAGCGTCAGGAGCCGCCATTTGTTGAACCGCGCGACACGCAGCCCGCGAAAGCTGCCGCCCCCGCCCCACAGTGAAAAAATCCGCAGCGGCACGCCGTGCTGCTTCATCGCGATGATCTCGCGCTGGAGAAACGTCTCCGTGTTTTTCGGAAACGTGGTAAACAGATAGGCGATGACGGGCGGCGGCGCGGACAAGGTGCCGCGAAACTAGAGCGCCCGCCATGTCGCGGCCAAGCGGATTGCGCGCGGCGCCGGTGTGATGACGCGCAGCCGCCTAGATGCGGGCGCCTTGGTCGGTGAAAGGCGGAAGGGAACTAGCGGCGCCATCCGCCTTGCCGGGCGGAAAAGCCCAGCGCTTGAGCTTGGCTCCGGCCACCTCGTTGCCCAGACCGACCAGCTCGTCGATGAGCACCGTGGGATCTTCTTCGTAGCGTAGCTTCAGGAAATTCTCGCGCACGCCCGCATACGCGGCGGGATCAGTCATCCACGTGTCGATGATGCGGGCGAAGTCGGAGGCATCCTCGACCTTGTCGGAGGCGGCCCCGTTGCGGAAAAATTTCCAGGTAAGCGTCTCTTGCGGCATGATGCCGCCAAACGCGTTGAAAATGATTGGACACCGGAAATGCAGCGCCTTCGCGCACGTGGTGGTGCCGCCGCGCGTGACGATGGCGTCGCTGACCTGCATCAGCAGATGGACAATTTCGGAGTAGCCCTCGATGTAGCAGCCAAACTCGGGGTGCGCGGTGCGCCAATGGACGAGTTCGTTGTAAGTCTCCTTGTTCTTGCCGCAGATAATAATCACTTGGACGCGATCGGCGTGCGCGAGCAGCGCAGGCAGGAGCGTGAAGTGGTTGTTCGCGCCATTGCCGCCAGTGGCGAGGAAGACCGTGAATTTTTCCGGATTGAGGCCGAGGCGCTTAATGCGAAAGGCCCGGCGCTCCGCCGCTCCCAGCACTTCGAGATGCTGCCGCGGCAACATCAGATAGCCGCGCACCCTGGACTTATCGGCCGGGATGCCGCACTTCACCGCGTAGTCACTCGCGGTCGGAGTGCGGGAAACGTAGAGGTCCACCGTCGGCTCTATCCAGTTGCGCGAGTAGCCCCAGCCGCCGGAAAATTCACCGCAATAAGTGGCGCAGCGCACGCGCTCGGCGCCGAGGGTTTTGCGGGCAAGCTGAAAGTAGCCGCGATTAAGGCAGTCGTGCACACTGAACACGAGGTGCGGCTGGTATTCACGCAGCACCTCAAGATAGTAGCCGGCGCCAAAGGTGACATTGCTGCGATTGAGATAGCTCAGCAACTCCACGAACGCGTAGAAGGCCTTGTGCAGCCACGGCGCCGCCCGCTGGATCCGGTTATATAAATTCACGCCGGTCCGATTGAAGACCGAAGACTTTTCGAGCATCTGCTCGATGCGCACGTCGACCTCGTGACGATAGAGCTGAAAACACCACTCGGCAAAAGCCGCCGCCCGGGCGTCATGGCCGCCGCCGGTGCTCGAAGTCAGGACAAGAATGCGAAGCTTCGGCATGGGTGATCAGGTGGCGTCAAAATACCGGGCTTGCGCGCGCCGTTTGAGATCGTCGGAACCAAACCGCGCGAGGAACGGAGCCACCACCGCCTGAAAAAACCGACCCATGCGCACGGTGCCGCTGCGCTGGCGCAACAACGCGCGTCGCAGCGCGGCGGCGGCGTGCGCGGGGTCATGGCCCTTCGTCATCATCGCGGAGAACGCCGCCCCCACGCGCCGCATCCGCAGTGGCGAGACCGCCTGCGGGAGCCGCACCGAGCCCTCGATGTCGGTGCGATAGTCGCCCGGCCGCACGTCGAGCACGACGACACCGGTGCCAGACGTTTCGACCATTAGGCTTTCGCTCAATGCCGAGAGGCCGCACTTCGCGATGTTGTAGGCGCTCTGAAAGGGCAGCGGAAACTCGGCGGCGAGCGATGAGATGTTCACGAGTGCGCCGCGCCGACGCGCCATCATGCCCGGCAGAGCGGCATGGGCAAGGCGAGCCGGGCTGAGCAGCATGACCTGCAATTGTTCCTCCCAAATGGAAAACTCCGCGCCCACAAATTCCGCGAAGACCCCAAATCCTGCGTTGTTAATCAGCAGATCAAAGCCGCCGGCCGCGCGGTCGGCCGCGCGGAACACCGCCTCGGCGTCCGCGCCATCGCGCAATTCCATCGCCACGGGAATCAATCCCGGGATCGACGCGAGCCGCGCCGGATCGCGCGACGTGCCCCAGACCCGCACCCCGTCGGCCAGCAGCATCTCCGCGAAAGCCCGCCCCAGCCCCGTGCTCGCGCCCGTGACAAACGCGGTGCGGTAGAGATCGGAAACGCGGGTGGCGGCCACAGCTTTAAGGGACGCGTTTGAACACGAGGGCGACATTGGCGCCGCCAAATCCGCTGCTGTTTTTCACGACGATATTGGGCTGCCGGTTTTCGGTCACGCGCGGAAGATTCAATCCCTCGCACTCCGGGTCCACCTTGGTGAGATGGGCGTTGCCGGGTATGAAGCCGTCCCGGAGCGCGAGCGCACAAAAGGCGCTCTCCATTGCGCCCGCCAGCGAGAGACCGTGGCCAGTCAGAGCCTTGGTGCTGCTGACCGCCACGCGCGCCGCGAACTCTTTAAACACCGTGCGCAGGGCCCGGGCCTCGGAGACATCACCAATGAGCGTCGAGGTGGCGTGCGCGTTTACGTAATCCACCTCAGCTGCTGCGACGCGCGCTGCCTTCAATGCATTGGTCATCGCCGCCGCCGAACCGTTACCCTCGGGGTGCGAGATGGCCACATTGTGGCCGTCGGACGCCTGCCCCCATCCGAGAAGCTCAGCATAAGGTTTTACCCCGCGCCGGACGACCTCCTCCTCGCTTTCCAACACGAGCACGGCGGAGCCCCCGGTGCCTACAAACCCGTCGCGCGCGGCGTCAAACGGCCGCGAGGCGAGATTCGGATCGGTTTGCAGCGAAAGCGTGCGCATGCCGGCAAACGGCAAAATCGCATCCACGTTTCCGTCCTCCGCGCCAACCACAAACATCCGCTTCTGACGCCCGAGCACGATGTCGTCGAAAGCGTAGCCGAGGGCGTGAGCCGAGGAGGCGCAAGCCGACGAAAAACCGCAAGAGGCGCCGTGAATCTTGAAGGCCGCAATCAAATTGAAGTTCAGTGTGCCCGCGATGGAAGCGACGATCCCAAGGGGAGAACAACGCATCACGCCGACCTTGGTCAGGCGGTCATGATGATGATGCAGCAGGTAGGGCGAACCGGCGGACGCGGCGTAAAGCCCAGTTTCCGCGTTTGAAATTTCCGACTCCTCCAATCGGGCGTCCGAGATCGCCTGGGTCATCGCGCAATGCGCGAAAAGGCCATTCGGGGCCATCGTGCGTAGCAGCTCCCGCTTAATCTTATAGGCCGCGGGAAACATCCAGTCTTCCGGATCCGGCGAATCGGTCGTGAAGTCTTTGATCGTGCCGATGACCTTGACCGGGATGTCGGGTTTCTGGAACGGGGGATAAACCTCGAAACCGTGCCGGAGTCCGCGAAGGTGGCGCGTGACGGTAGGCGCGTCGTTACCGATGCTGGTGACAAAACCTAGGCCGGTGATAAAAACTCTGGGCATGCTCCTTGGGAGAGCGCGAAGTGAAGCCGTTCGTTCCAAGCGGTCAACGCGGGAGACGGCCAATCGCGAGACTGTCAGTGCGCGCCGAAAACAAGCGCGGCGGCCAATTCGGCCGCCGCTTGAAAGACCAACTCACGCACAAATCGCGTTCAGGCGTTCATCGCCGAGCGCAAAGGCACGGCTGCCGGCATGACTTCGGCGCTGCCGTTGATAGCCGACGTGTGGCCGGCGGCCTCGATCGGCACGGGGCTGTTAACGGCGTCCACGAAACCGTAGGTGAGCGTAATCTCCTCGGCGATGACGGCCTTTTCCTGGCCGACGCGAATCGAGCCCTCGAAAGTCGCGAGCGGCATTTTCATCCGCTTCGGCTTGATCGACAGGGTAAGAATGTCACCGGGCTTGCAGATCCGGTGAGCACGAACGCCCTCGCAGCCGGTGAAGAAAATCATCTGCGCGCAGACGACCTTGCCCGGTTCGGTGGGTGCGCCTTCGAGCAAATAAAGCACCGCGAGCTGGCCGAGAGCCTCGAGCATGATCGAGGCGGGCATCACCGGGTTGTCCTTGAAATGACCTTGGAGGAAAAACTCTTGGCCGGAGATCTTATACTTTCCGTTGGCCGCCGTAGAGCTGACTGAAGCTTCGTTGAGGAAGAGAAAAGGCGGTTGGATCGGCATCACCGCCGCCACATGCTCGATCGGGATGAATTTGGTCGGCTTGGGGAGGGGCAGGCCGCGAATCTTGCAATCGATGAACGTCTTCACATCGCCGACCGTGCGCAGGTTGCGCAATTCGTCGTTGTTGATTGTCATTTGAAGGACGTCTTCCACCAGAATAACGATCTCCATCATCGTCAGGGAATCGATGCCCAGATCCTCAATCAGGCGCAAATCGTCGTCGGCATCCTTCAGTTTCATCCGCAAATCGGGCTCCACGAAGCGCTCAATCACCCCGATCACGACGGCGGGGACATGCTCGGGATTGCCGGTTTTACGAAACTGGACCGCCGCCTCAAAGGTCGATGGAGAACAGCGTTTTAGCGCCTCACGCAGCGCGACTTCGTCCTCCGGCGCAAACGGCTTGGGTGCGGGCGGAGCCGATCTATTTGCGACCGAATTGTGGGCTGCTGCGTCTGGCATTGTTCGTTCCTTCTATGTTACGGCGGGGTTCAAAGTAAACCCATTATTTCGGGGCGGTTCCGGGACGATCTCCCAAAGACGCGCGGAGTCTTAGACGCCGATCTGGCCCACTTGTTTCAGGCTCGACCCCGGCTCCCGCGAAAGTCACTTCCCTCTCCGCGCATGAGCGCTCCCGCCAACGTTGGCCTCGCCGGCCTCCCCGTCTTCCTGATCACGCACGAATTCTACCCCAAGCGGGGCGGTATCGCGACGTTCACCGAGGAAATCGCGCGGGCTTCGGCCGGGTTGGGATGCGACGTCGAAGTCTGGGCCCAATCCGCCGCTCTCACGCCTGAAAAATCCGACTGGCCGTTCCGCCTCATCCGCCTGCCGCTGAAGGGAAGCCACGATTTGATCTGCCAGATTCGCCTCGGGCGCGAACTCATCCGGAGGCGGCGCGAACTTCGCCACGCCACCGTCTATCTGCCGGAACCCGGCCCGATGCTTACGATGATGCTGCTCCAGTTTTTCCACGCGTTTCGCCCGCAACGCCTCGTGCTGACTTTTCACGGTTCTGAAATCCTGAAATTTGCCCGCAGTCCCTGGCGACGCTGGCTGGCCCGTCACTTAATCCGACACGCCACCCGGGTGAGCACCCTGAGCACCTACACGCAGGGGCTGCTCCTCAGCCATTTTCCGGAAGCGGCGGAAAAAATCTATCTCACGCCCGGCGCGCTGCGCTCCGACTTCGCCGTCGTTCCCGCCAAGCCGACCACTCCGAAAGACAAGATCGTCGTCCTCACGGTAGGGCGACTGCATCCGCGCAAGGGCCAGTTGCTCACCTTGCAGGCGCTGCAAATGCTCCCGCCGGATATCCGCTCGCGCCTCGAATACTGGGTGGTCGGCGGCCAGAGCAAAGGTAACTACGAGCAACAACTGCGGACCACCGCCGCCGCCCAACCCGATCTCAAGGTCCAGTTTTTTGGCAATCTCCCTGACGAAGAACTGGCTGGCATCTACGAGGGCGCCGACATTTTCGCGATGACGAGCGTGAATCTCAATCGCAGCGTCGAGGGCTTCGGCCTGGTTTACCTGGAGGCCGCGGCCCACGGCCTACCCGTCGTCGCGCACGATGTCGGCGGGGTTTCCGAGGCGGTCGTCGATGGCGTTACCGGCCTGCTCGTCCCGCCGGATCGGCCCGTGCAACTCGCCGCCGCCTTCGAGAAACTCATCCACGACGAGCCGCTGCGCAAAAAGCTCGGCGCCGCCGGTCGCGAATGGGCGGGACGGAACTGCTGGAAAGAATCCGCCGAGGCTTTGTTCAATCCCAAATGGGTCGCGCCATGATCGTCTCACGCAGCCAGGTTGTGGTCCGCTACGCGGAGACCGACATGATGGGCGTCGTCTATCACGGCAATTATCTGCCGTGGTTCGAAGTCGGCCGCACCACGCTGCTCAAGGAAATGGGCATCATCTACCGCCAGCTCGAAGCGGATGGATTTCGGCTCCCGGTGCTGGAAGTCGCCGTGAAATACCTGCGCCCCGCCCTCTACGACGACACCGTCACCATCGTCACCACGCTGCGCGAGAAACCGCTCCTGCGCATCCGGCTCGACTACGAGGTGCGCCGGGGCGACGAACTCCTCGCGACCGGCCACACCGTCCACGCCTTCATCGATCGGGAAGGCAAACCGGTGCGTCCGCCGGCCTCCACCGTCGCAGTCTTCGCCGGAGCGTTTGCCTAGCGCCGCGCCAGCTTCACATCCATCCACACGGCGAGCGTGAGCACGGCGCCGCGGGCGATGAATTTGATCTCCGGTGACACGGCGAGGAGCGTCATGCCGTTGAGCAGCGCCGTCATGATCAACGCGCCGAAAATCACGCCCCACACCGTGCCGCGGCCGCCCTTGAGCGCCGTGCCGCCGATCACGCATGCGGCGATGGCGTCGAGTTCCATGAGATCGCCCACCGTGGTCGTCGACGCGCCGGAATACGCGGTCGTCATGAAGCCGGTGAGCGCGACCGCGACCCCCATCAACGCGTAGGCGCCGATGAGCAGGCGGTGGACGGCGATGCCGGAGAGGACGGCCGCCTCCTCGTTGCCGCCGATCGCGTAGAGGTAGCGGCCGAACGGCGTGTGCCGGGTGAGAAAGTAAACGATCCCGGCGGTGGCGGCGAGGATGAGCAGCACGAGGGGCACGCCGCGACAGCGGTTGCAGATGATCACGAGCCCAAAGACCGCCGCCGCGGTGGCGAGCCAGAGGCCGAGCGGGGCGCGGC
>JBDSGI010000387.1:0-5583 GCA_039919035.1 Opitutaceae bacterium | reverse complement strand
TTTCCTTAAAATCATTTAGTGTTAACAGGCCCTAGGATGTCTTTGACGCGCTCGCGCTGCGCAGGCGTGAGCGCGAGGCGCTGCATCACGGGAGCATAGAATCGCCCCATCTCGATTCGCTTGGCATGGATGAATTCGTTCCAGAGCTGTGGATTGTCGCGGGCGAGGTCGGTCAGGCCCGGTGCTTGCGCCCGAGGAGGAAAGGCCGGTTTCACTTCTGTCGCAGGCGTGGTCGCCGCAGAAGCGCTTGCGGGGACCGCCGTCTCGCTCGCAATCGGGCGCTGCTGACTGGCGCGCCAGGCCGCGCCGAGCCGTTCGCCTTCCGCGCGCGCCGCCGCCAGCCGGCGCTCCGTGGCGATTTTCGTCCGCATCGCCCAGAACGCCACGCCAGCCAGGATGACGGCGAGCGTCAGTGCGCTCCAGCTGATGGTCGTTCGCATGGGGGCACTCATCGCGGCGGGGTGTTCGCCTTCTGTTGCCGGTCATACGCCCGCCGGGCTTCCGCCTGCGCGTGCCAGAACCGCGTCCGCTGTGCCATTTCGCGCACCGCCTCCACCTGCGGTTCAGGCAACACGCGCGCCGCCTCCGCCACGATCCGATCCCAGCGCTCCAAGGGCAGCGACGTCCAGGAACTTCCCGTAAACCTCGGTCCGAAACTGGGATCGTTCGTGACGCCCGACACGATGCGTTCGATCGCGTCGGCCTGCGCGGTCGTGAGCGGGGTAGGCGTCGCATACAGCGCCTTGGTGAGCTCGTAGTTCACGGCCCGCGTCAGGTTTTTGCGGTCGAATTCCTGGTAAGACTGAAAGCCCGCTTCGCCCAGCACGGCCCGCAGTTCCCGACCCAGCTCCCCCGGTTCGAAATCCCGTTCTGCCAGGGTGAGCTGGTGTTCGCCGAGGATCTGCCGTCGTGCCAGCGTGAGCAGCTCCAGGAAGCGTTCCTTGCGAGTGGCGTCCAGCTGGAGCGCAGCGATCAGGTCGGCGTAGCGATACTCCAGCGTGAGCCGGAGATAATTCGAGAACGCCTCGCGCACGTCGGGGTTCGCCCGTAGAAAAGCGCGGCTCTCCTCGACGCTCGCCAGGCCTCCCGCCTGTGTTGCCGGTTGCGTGGCGGCCGGTTCGGCCGCTGGGCGCGGGCTCGGCGCCGCGGGCATTACGGGTGCGACCGCGGCGGTCCGGACCGGCTGCGCTTTGAACCGCGACCGCCAGCCCGCGTTCTCCGCTTCTTGGGCGTGCAGGCTCGCGGCCAGCATGCGCTCGGCGTTCACCTCACGCACCACGACCCCGCTGACAACCAGCGTAACCGCCGCCGCCGTCACCACTGCTATTTTTGTGCTCATAAAGGAAAAGGCGCCCACGGCGGTGGCCGACAGCCCGCTTGTTACCACTGCGGTCGTCACGCTCGCCGCGAGGCCCGATGGCACCGCGCCCGCAGCGTGTCCGCTGAGCAACGTCGCCAGCGCAGCCGCGGTCGAAGTCAGCCCGCGGCGCGCGAGGTGTTCGCGCAGTTTGTCGAGTGCCCGTTCGACGCGCTTGTGCGCGGTCGCGTCTGTCACGCGCAGCCGCGACGCGATCTCGACGAACGGTCGCTGCTCGAAAAAGCGCAGCAGCACCGCCTCGCGATCGGTGGCGCTCAGCTCAAGCAACGCCTCATCGAGGACCGGGCGCACCTGCCCCCAATCCGCGGGGTTTGTCGGATCCTGGTTGTTTTCAGTCATGAGCAAAACAGCGGCTTCCCGCGCGCGGCGCCGCCTTTCCGTGCGCAGCGTCTCCGCAACCTTGAAGCGCGTCGTGGCGTATAACCATCCGGAGAGGTTTGCGTGCGTCACGAGGCTCCGCGCCTTCGCCGCGAGGAGCAGAAAGACGCCCTGCGACACATCCGCCGCGAGATGGTCATCCAGGCCAAGCTGCCGCGCGGCCGCGTGGTAGACGAGGGGCAGATGGCGCTGCACCAGCTCAGCGAATGCGCTTTCTGCACCGGTCTGGACATACTGACGAAGCAAATGCGCGTCATCGGTCATCGGTTATATCTTTCTATGGCCGCCCGGGGCTGAATTCGACTCACAATCGCAGGGCCGACCGTGATCGGGTTCCGACGGAGCAACGAGCGCCGCCGGCAAAAAGGGCCACCGTCCGCGCGCGGGGGCCGGTAACGCTAGCGATATTGTTCCAGCGCCGTCCCGGCGAGGCGGCAGATTTGCCATTCGCGCATCCGGCGCGCCCCGATTGACTCGTAGAATTCGATGGCGGGCTGGTTCCAGTCGAGCACGGTCCACTCCATGCGTCCGCAACCACGGGTGTTGGCGAGCTTGGCGAGATACAACAGCAGCGCCTTCCCGATCCCGCGACCGCGATGCTCGGGTGTGACGAAAAGGTCCTCAAGGTGCAGGCCGGGCTTGGCTAAAAACGTGGAGTAGTTCGTGAAAAAAATCGCGAAACCCACGGGTTCGTCGCCCGACAAGGCTAACACGCACTCCGCCGCCGGCCGATGGTCCGGTGGAAACAGCGTGGCGCGGAGCTTTTCCTCGGTCGCTTCGACCTCATGGGAGAGTTTTTCGTAGTCGGCCAGCCCGCGAATGAAGGCGAGAATGGTCGGAATATCGGCAGCTTGGGTGGTGCGAATCGTGGGATTCATGGGCCAAGCTTGGCGGGCGTGGAACGATCGCCAAGGTTTTCGCAGATTTACGACAGCGAAGCTCTGGACAAAGCGGAGTCGGCCGAGTCTTATCGGCAACTGGTGTGAGTCCTTCAAATTTATCCATTAAAACCCTTTGTCCAACGGTTTCGCGGTCGCAGCCATGAGCGCGACGCTTCTCGTTTTTATCGCAGTTTTCGCCGCGCTGGCCGCGGCGGCCGTTTTCGTGTGGCTGCATTTTCAATCGCAAAAAACGAGGGATCTGCGCCGCAGCGAGGAACGCTATCGCCAGCTTTTCGATCAAGCCATCGAGGGGGTTTATGAAGTATCGCCCGAGGGGCAGTTTCTTCGCGCCAACCGGGCGATGGCTCGTATCCTCGGCTTCGGAAACGCGGCGGAATTGCTTGCGCGCAAGCCGGCAGAGGTGGCCTCGTCCTACGTCGCAGCCGGCCGTCGGGACGAGATCCTGGCCCTGCTGAATGCGCGCGACGAATTGGATAATTTCGATTCCGAGATTCGCCGGCCGGATGGCACGACAGCTTGGATTCGGGAGAATGTGCGGGCCGTGCGTGACGAGGTGGGCCGTCTGGTCGCGCTTCAGGGGTTCGCCGCCGATGTCACCGAGCGCAAACGCGCGGCGGGGGCGCTGGCGGCGAGCGAACAGCGCTACCGCGCGCTGTTCGAACACCTGCCCGTGGCGGTCATCGAGTATGACTATCGTGACGCGGCGGAATGGTTGGAGCGTCTGCGCGGCTCTGGCGTGGTCGATCTGGAGGAGTGGTTCAAACACAACCCCGGCGAACTGCGCACGGCATTCGCGCGAGTCGGGGTGGTGGGGGCCAACGCCGCCACGCACCGTCTCCTCGGCGCGCGCACCTTGGAGGACGTGGTGGCCAAGGTTGAGGGGGTTTACACGCCCGAGATCCACGAGGCGCGGCGTCGGACGTTTCTCGCGCTTTGGGAAGGCGGGCTCCAAGCCGAGGGCGAGTTTGCGGTGCCGACGCTCGACGGCCGGACGCTGCGGGTGTTTTACCAATGGCGCGTGCCCGTGATCGATGGGCGGCCCTTGGTGGAGCGGACCCAGATCGCCCTGATCGATTTGACCGGCGTCAAGACGGCCGAAAAAGCCTTGGCGGCGGAGCGCGAGCAATTGAGCGTCACCTTGCGGGCGATGTCCGAGGCGGTGCTCACGGTGGACCAGGCGGGTGCAGTGCAATTCATGAACGATGCGGCGGAGGCGTTGACCGGCTGGTCCGTCGGCGCCGCCATCGGCCGGCCGTTGCGTGAAGTTTGTCTTTTGGGTTCCGAGAAACCGACACAGCGGCTTGCCGCGCCGGTGGCCGCGGCGCTGGGCGCGGATCGCGTGGTCGATTTGCCGCCCTATTCGTTGATTCAACCGCGGGAGGGTCCGCCCAAGAGCGTCGAGGGGCGCTGCGCCCCGATGCACGATGCAAGTGGCCGGGCCGTGGGCGTGGTGCTGGTCCTGCGCGATATCACGCAGCGTTCCCGGCTTGAGTCCGAGCTGCTGCGCGCTTCCAAGATGGAGTCAATCGGGGTGCTGGCCGGCGGCATCGCGCATGATTTCAACAACCTGCTCTCGGTCGTGATCGGGAATCTCTCGCTCGCGCTGATGGATGAGCAAACAAACCCGGCCGGCGCGAAATGGCTCAAGGAAGCGGAACGCAGCGCCCTGCGCGCGAAGGACCTCACGCAGCAGCTTCTCACTTTTGCCAAGGGCGGCGAGCCCGTGCGCACCGCCGTCGCTTTGCCTGACGTCGTGCGCGAGGCGGCGCAGTTTGCCCTGCATGGGGCGACCGTGAGCTGCGAATTCGACCTCGCGCCGGATTTGCGACCGGCCGACGTGGATAAGGGACAGATCGGCCAGGTCGTGCAGAATCTCGTCATCAACGCGGTGCAGTCGATGCCCACCGGCGGCAAGATCCAACTCAGCCTGCATAACGAGACGATCGATCGCGGTGCGGTTGCCACGCTGCCGCCGGGCAACTATCTGCGCCTGGAGGTGGCCGACTCCGGCAAAGGCATCGCGCCGGAACATCTGGCGCGGATTTTCGAGCCATTCTTCACCACGAAGGAAGCGGGCTCCGGGCTGGGCCTCGCGACGGTCTATTCGGTGGTCCAAAAACATCACGGTCACGTGACCGTCGAATCGATCATCGGGGGTGGCACAACTTTTCGAGTCTGGTTGCCCGCCGCGCGCATCGACCCCGTGGCAGCGGCGAAATCGGTCGCCCCCTTTGCCGCGCCGTTGCATGCGCGCGTGCTCTTCATGGACGACGAGGAGCCGATTCGACTCATGACCAAGGCGCTGCTCGAGCGGCTGGGCTTTGATGTCATGCTCACGGCGAACGGCGCCGAAGCCGTGCGCGAATACGCCGAGGCCCGCATCGCGGGCAAGCCCTTCGACGTGGTCGTGTTCGACCTCACCGTGCCCGGCGGCATGGGTGGTGCCGATGCCATGCGGGAAATTCTCAAAATCGATCCCGCTGCCAAGGGCATCGTGTCGAGCGGCTACTCCAGCGATCCCGTGATGGCCAACCATCGCGCGCACGGCTTCCGCGGCTCGGTGCCCAAGCCCTACCGCATCGCCGATTTCTCCCGCACAATTCGCGATGTGATTTTGGACGAGTAATCGGGGCTTGGCATTTTTGCCTTCCCGTTTGGCCTTGGTGGGGGTGAAAGCGATTTCGTGTCGGAATTCCTGGCCGGCGGTGATTATCAGGTGATGAGCGTGAACGACGACGAACTTCTCCAGCGTTACGTGCGGGCCGGATCGGCCGACGACTTCCGCGAAATCGTGCGCCGGCATCTCGATCTCGTTTACTCCGTCGCGCGCCGCCAGACCGGGTCGCCGACGCGGGCGGAAGATGTCTCCCAGCATGTCTTCATCGAGCTCGCGCAGGAGGCGCGCCACATCAAACCCGGCACGCC
>JBDSGI010000386.1:0-6737 GCA_039919035.1 Opitutaceae bacterium | reverse complement strand
GCGGCGGGTGAGCCGGTGCCCGGAAAATCCGTGCCCCCGTTGGGGGTGACCCTGCGCGGGCGGGGGGACGAAACGGCGTTCACTCTCGAGGTGATGGATGCGAAGTTGCCCGGCATCGCCGTGCGATTGTCCGAGCCGGTGACGGTCGAACGCAGCGGAAAATTTCGGGAGAGCAAGGCGCAGTTTACGATCGGAGTGGATTTGGCGGAACAGCCTTGGTTTACATCCACGGGAACGGTGACGGGCGCCGCGCGGTGGGTATCGCAGCCCGGAGAGGCACCGAAGGTGGAATTTGACTTGGCGGCCCGGGAGGTGGCGGCGGGGGACTGGGCGGCAAAATTGATCGAGGCGCGGGGGCAGTTCGAATGGCCGCGCTTGCGGGTGACCGCGGGCACGTTGGTCGGGACGGCGGGTGAGCAACTCACTTGGCAGGGCGGGTGGGATTTCGCGGCGCGGGGAATTTTGGACGGGCACGCGGAGGGCGGGATTCGCCGGGCGACGCTGGCGCGGTGGGTGCCGGCGGAGGTGCAGTTCGACGCGATTACGTTGCGCGCCGACGCGGCGGGCGCTTGGCCGAATCTGATCCATTCCGGCCAAGCGGAGGCGGCTGGCGTGGTGTTCGGCGCGCTCAAGCCCCTCGGGATGGCGCTCACGTGGGCGGGACGCGGGCCGGCGATCGAGTCGTTCACGGCGGAGGCGATGGCGGGGACGACAAAAATATCGGCGGCGGGCGCACTCGGCGCGGAGGAGGTGCGGCTGACGCAATTGGTGTTGGCGCAGGGCGGGGAGACGAGACTGGCGCTGAAGGGAACGGCCGCGATTCGATGGCGCCCGGCGGTGACCGTGGAGTCGTTGCACCTCGCGGGGCCCGGAGCGGCGCTCGATGCGACCTTGGTATGGGGGCCGGCCGGGCGGGTGGACTTGGGGGCGACGAATATTTCATCAACATGGTTCAGCGAGCTGGGCGTATTGGGCGGTCCGGCGTGGCAGTTGACCTCGTTGGCGGCCAAAGGCGCGTGGGAGCGCGGGCCGATGACTTTCTCCATGGAGGGCACGGGGGCGATTCAGTTGGGCGAGGGCAAACAAGCCGTCGTGCGGGCCAAGGCCCAGGGTGACGCTGGCGGCGTGAAGGTCGAGGAGCTGAGCGTCGTCGAGGCAGAGCAACGCGTGATTAAAGCGACGGGCCGCGTGCCGCTGCGGATTTTTCCGGCGGAACAACGCCGGGTTGCACTCGCGGCGGACGGGGCGCTGGAGGTCGATATCACGACGGAACCGAACGCTGGGTTCTGGCGCGAATGGGCCGCCTTAACGGGACTGGACCTGCAGGAGCCCGAGGCCATGGCGCACGTCAGCGGCACTTGGGCGCGACCAAAGGGCGAGGTGAGCGTCAAGGCCGCGCGGGTGGCGATGGACGCGGCGCGATTCAAGCGGCCGATGCCGCAGGTGCAGTCGCTGGATCTGAAAGTGACGGGCGACGCGGACGAGGTGCGGCTGGAGCGACTGAATGTCCGCATCGCGGGGCAGGAGCTGCGCGCGCGGGGCAAGCTGCCGGTGGCGGAAGGGAAATGGGGCGAGCTTTTTTCGAGTCCCGTCGCGCTGGCCCGGAGCAAGGCGGAAGGACGGATTGAAATTCCCGACGCGGAGGTGGCGGCGCTGGCGCCATTCCTGCCGCTGTTCGTGGCCCCCAAAGGCTGGCTGCAGGCGGACGTGGCCTATCGGGACGGAAACCTGAGCGGTGAGGTGAGTTTGTATGCGGCGGCCACGCGCCCGCTCGGGCCTTTGGGGGTGTTGCAGGACGTTAACGCCCAAATCGCGTTAGCCGGAAACAAGATCGAGTTGCGAACGGTATCGGCCGTGAGCGGCGGGGAAAACGTGACTTTGAGCGGGACGGTGACGTGGCCGGCGCTGGCCGAATGGAAGGCCGGGACGGCGGAGGAGCTGAAATTTGCCGTGGCGCTCAAGGGCGACAATCTGCCGTTCGTGCGGAATGCGGGGGTGCTCGTCCGCGGCGACCTCGATCTGACGCTGACCTCGCCGGAGAGCGGCACCCCGGTGCTGGCGGGAACTGTGCGGCTGCGGCGGAGTTTGTTTTTGTCGGACATCCGGGCCCTGTTGCCCGGGCGCGCGCGGTCGAAAGCCCAGACGCCGCCCTATTTTGCCGTCGAAGCCCAGCCCTACGACGCGTGGCGGATCAAAATCGGGGTCGAGGGCGAGGGGTTCATGACGGTGCGCACGGCGTTGTTCAACGGCGTCGCTTCGGCGCGAATCCAACTTCAGGGCACGCTGGGCGAGCCCTTGATGCGAGGCGAGGCGACGATTGACGAGGGCGCGGTGAGGCTGCCGTTTGCGACCTTTGCCGTGCAGGAGGGCCGCGTGAGCCTGCAACCGGAGCAAGGCATCGAGCCGCAGCTGACCATGGTCGGCACGGCGCGGCGGCTGGGTTACGACCTGCGCATGGAGGCGACCGGCCCGGCGTCCCATCCCACGGTCATTTTTTCCTCCAGCCCGCCTTTGGAACCGGGGCAGGTTTTGCTGATGGTGATGGCGGGGGAGTCGCCCCGCGCCGAGGTGGGCTTTTCCGATCGGCAGCGCGCATCGCGGCTCGGGACCTTTTTGGGCCAGAGCCTGCTGTCGCGGCTCGGAGGAGACAGCGACGCGGGCGAGCGGCTGACGATTGGCACCGGCGAGAACGTTTCGAGGCAGGGCCGCGAAACCTACGAAATCGAGTATCGCCTGGACGATCGGTGGTCGCTGACAGCCGAGTATGACGAGTTCGACGATCTCAACGCCGGCGTGAAGTGGCGCGTCTTTTCCAAGGGCGGCACGCGCGAGGAGAAGAAAAAATGAGCCCCATGCCCACAGCGCAACCGGGGGAAAAGCGCGGGGGTGCGAAAGTTTTCCGGCTGGCCGGCGCCGCGATCCTGGCGCTGGCGCTGGGCTCGTGCGCGACACCGGGGGCCAAGGATACTCCGCGGGCGCCGTTGCACGTCGACGGCTTGGGCTGGCTCGCCGACCGCGATCAGCGGCATTCGCTGGAGCGGCTGCTCGGCGACGCCCGCGGCGAAGTGCTGGATGCGAATGCGGTGGAAGACGCGATGTTTCTCCTGCTGTCCGCGGTGCAGTCGGTAGGATATCTGAAAGCTTCGCTCACGGCTGAATGCATCGGGCCGGGCGGGGAGAAAACAAGCTTCACGCTGGACGAGAACCTGACCACGACGGTGCCGCGGGATCTGGTGGCGCGCGAGGTGAGGTTACGCGTGAAGCCCGGCGTCCGCTATTTCGTGAGCGGGGTGACGTTTGCGGGGCTGCGCACGATCGGCGAGGGCACCGCGCGAAGTTTTTTCCTGGGGGAGGGCGGCCTGTTTTCGAGCAAGGCGACCCGGGCGCTCACGCCGTCCCGGCTGGTGCGCGGGGCGGACGGATTGCAGGCGGAATTGCAGCAGCTCGGTTTCGCGGAGGCGGACGTGCGGGCCCATGAGGTGTCGCGGGATGGGCGTAGCGGGGCCGTCGTCGTGGCGGTCGAGGTCACGGAAGGCGAGCGGTGGAAGGTCGAGGCTGTGCGCGTCGAAGGCGCGGCGGCGACGGGGGTGGCGGTGGACGGGGTGCAGGAATTTGCGGGGAAGTTGTGGACGGAGGCCCTGCAGCAGACGCTGGCCGGGGAAGTGCGGAAGATTTTTTATGCCCAGGGCTATGCCGACGCGCGCGTGCGCATCGCGCGCACGGCCGAGCCAGCGACCGGCGGATGGCGAGCGGTCGCGGTGACGGTGCGGGTCGAGCCGGGCGAGCGGGTGCGGCTCGGTGAGGTGCGGTTCGTAGGGGCCCACCATACAAAAGAGGCGATCCTGCGCCGCCGCGTGCAGGTCGAGCCGGACGAGCCGTTGAATCCACTGGCCATCGAGCAGGCGCGCTTTCGGCTGGCCCGGCTGGGGGTGTTCGAAAAAGTCGAGGTGCGCTACGAACCGGCCGATGGACCGGTGCGCAGCCCGGTGTTTACCGTGCGCGAAGGGCGGAGCCTTGAGACGAATCTGCTCTTCGGTTACGGGAGCTACGAGCAGGCGCGAGGCGGGGTGGAGTTGCGGCAGTTTAATCTTTTCGAGCGGGCGCACCAGACCCGCCTGCTGCTGCTCCAGTCGATGAAAGGCACGCGGGGGGAATACAGCTACACGGTGCCGGAGCTTTTCGGCGAATCGATCGACGGCACGGCGCGGGTGTTTGGGCTGCAGCGGGAGGAGCTGTCGTTTCTACGGCAGGAATATGGCGTGAACGCCGCACTGAGCCTGCCGGTGCGCCGGCTGGGCGCCAGCGCCAAGGTGGGCTACACGTTTCAATCGCTGCGGAATCGCGACAATGAACTCGCCACGCGGGCGGTCGACAACCAGCAGGTGACGGTGGCGAGCCTCGATGCGGCGCTGATACGGGACCGGCGCGACAACCCGCTGCTCCCGCGCCGGGGCTACCGCTGGTTCGGGCAGGTGGAGTCGGCGAGTCGCACCCTTGGGGGTGGGGCGGAGTTTCAGCGGTTCGAAGCGGGGGGCGCCTATCACACCGCCTTTGGCCGCGGCCGGTGGGTTCATGCCGCGCTCACCCACGGATTAATTACGACCTTCGGCACCAGCGATCGGCGGTTGCCGGTCAACAAGCGTTTTTTCCCCGGCGGCGGCAACAGCATCCGCGGCTATCGCGACGGCGAGGCGTCGCCGCGCGGGGCGGAAGGGCGGTTTATCGGGGCCAAGGGCTACTTCCTCGCGAATTTGGAGATTGAGCAGCTGCTCACGGGCAGCTGGGCGGTGGTGGCTTTCGGCGACGCGCTGGCGACGGTGGCGGAGTTGCGTGATTATCCGCTCGCGGGCGAACAGCTTTACTCGGCCGGGCTCGGGATTCGCTACCAGACGCTCGTCGGTCCGATCCGCGTGGAATACGGGCGAAACGTGAATCCCCGACCGGGGGATCCGGGCGGAACGTGGCAGATCTCGATCGGCGCGCCATTCTGAGCGCGCGAAATATTTTGTCGCCGCCCTCGGCGAACGCGGGGTAGTCCTGACACCAATGATTATCGCCGATCTCGCCAAGCTTCCCGGTGGCACTTTTCCCGCGCGTCGTTGGGGCCGCGGCCTCGTCGGCCAGCTCGGCCAGCCGATCGCGGCCAAGGGTTTTTCGATGGGCTACTCCATCCTTGAGCCGAAGGGCGGCCAGGTGCCGTGGCACAACCAGGAGCAGGAGGAGGTTTACTTCATCGTGCAGGGCGAGGGCGAAATCTGCGTCGGCACCGAGCGCAGCCCGATCAAGGCGGGCCAGGCGGTCTTCATGCCGCCGACGTTGTTTCACCAGCTCACCAACACCGGTGATGAACCGATGCACATGATCTATGTTTACTGCCCCGGCGGTGACGTCGCGCACTGGCGGCAGGAGCTGCAAGGCACGCTGCCCAAGGCCGGCGAGGGCGGCATTCCGCCCTTGCCCGCCGGTGCACAGCCGCAGTGCACGAAGCCGCCTGGGGCGTAGTCGCTATGATTCGGACATAGATATTCCGACTGAGCCTATGCGTCGGAATGCGGCGGCAAACGTGTGCGGCGCACCTCACGACATGGGGTTGATACCTACTCGAGCAGCTAAAGACGCAGCGGCGGGGAACTCGGGGCTGGTCCGCTTTACTATCTGTTGGTATGAACGCTCTCGCTCTCTCCGTTACTTTGGCGTCAGCCGTCGCCGCGCTCTGCTCCGGCTGTGCCAGTTCAGCTCCCCCTCCGGCCGTTTCCCCGCAGTATCCGACCACTTATCCGGCCAACGAACCTCACAATCCGAATAACACTGCGCGTGGGGCCATCGCTGGTGCGGTGGGCGGCGCGGTGCTCGGTGGGATTATCGGCAACAACTCCGATCACGGTAACACCGAAAAGGGCGCCGCGATCGGGGCGGTGGCCGGCGGACTGGCCGGCGCCGCAATTGGTCACCGCGCGGACCAGCGGGATGCAGCGGGCGTTTCCGCAGTGGACACAGGCTACACGGTTCGATCCGTGCCTCCGGCTCCCGGATCGGAACCCTATGAGTCGGTCCCGCCGCAACCCGCGCAGAATGCCGTGTGGATCCGTGGCCACTACGTTTTTGCGGGTAGCGGTTATCAATGGCAGCCGGGGCGGTGGGAGATACCACCCAGCGGCGCTCGAATTTATGTCGCCCCGTCATGGCAGCCGGCCGCGAAGGGCGGTTACGTTTACGTGCGCGGACATTGGCAATGATTCTTCCCAACGCGTCCGTGAGCCCGCGAGGCGGGCTGTTCAAAGCCTGAATCGGCTTCTGGCGTGAACTATTCCGATGAACTGTTGACGCCGACCAATCAAGCGTTGAGGGCCGAACGTTGAAAGTGATTACGCCGTTGCGCGGTTCAAGCACCCCGTCGCAGTCGTGGCTTGAACGGTCGGCTTAGTCTAACACCGTGTTAGACGTGAAGACCGCCAGCATCCGGACCATGCAGCACGAACTTGCCCGCATGATTGCGGAGGTCGAAAAGGGCGGCGAGATCATCATCACCCGATGCAATCGCCCGGTCGCCCGCCTCGGTCCGGTCGCCTCCGCTGCGAGCCCGGTCGCTGGGACGCCCGCGACGGTTCGGCGCTATTGGCGCGAGCGTCCGCTTCCTCCCGCGCTGCGGTCTACCGTCACCCATGCGGAACTGATCGCCGACAGTCGGGGCGAGGATTCAGCGCGACCGTTTACGCCGACACGAGCCTGCTCGCCTC
>JBDSGI010000385.1:0-3843 GCA_039919035.1 Opitutaceae bacterium | reverse complement strand
CTAAATCGGGGCGATTGAAACGTCAAGGGGGGCGAGCCCGGGGCGTCGTGCTGAAGCTGCTCCGCGTCCTCCGCTAAGCGAGCCCCTCGCCACCGCTTGGGGAAATGGCATGGGACCAAGGAATCTTGAGGTGCGGGTGCGCAGGGGTGGAGATGGCGCGGGGGCGCAGAGCCCTGCGATCGCAGGTCGCTGGGTTTTCCGGCGCGACGGTTCGCGGGAGCTTCCAGCCGTGGAAAAACTTTGTTCGGTTCTCCGGTTGGCGCCGACTATGGTTTGAAACGCCATGGTGACCGACGCCGAACTCATCCGCCGCTACGCCGAGGAAAAATCCGAAGCGGCGTTTGCCGACCTCGTGCGGCGTCACCTGGATCTCGTTTACTCGGCGGCTTTGCGGCGGCTGGCTGGCGACACGCACGCGGCGGCGGATGTCACGCAGTTGGTGTTCACGGCGCTCGCGCGGCAAGCGGCGGCGCTCACGCGCGGCGTCGTGCTACCGGCGTGGCTATACGCCACGACGCGGAATGTCGCGGTGGATTTCATCCGCACCGAGCAACGCCGCCGCACGCGCGAACAGGAGGCCCACACCATGCACGAAACGATTTCGTCACCCGAGCCCACGGATGACTGGGAGCAACTGCGCCCATTCCTCGACACTGCAATGGACGAGTTGGCCGCCATTGATCGCGAAGCCGTGTTGCTGCGTTATTTCGCGAAGCGCCCCTTCGCCGAGATTGGTGCGGCGCTGCGCGTTTCTGAGGACGCCGCGCGGATGCGGGTCGAACGGGCGTTGGAGAAACTGCGCGCGTTGCTCGCGCGGCGTGGCATCAAGTCGTCGGCGTCAGCGGTGGGCGTGGTGTTGGCGGGCCAAGCGGTGAGCGCGGCACCGGCCGGGATGGCGGGGAGTGTGGCGTCGGCAGTGGCGGCTTCAACCGGTGCACTGGCGGGAGCCACGACGTGGGCGGGCTTGGCGCAATTTATGGCGAACACGAAATTGTCGTTGGGTGTCGGGGGATTGATCGTCGTCGTGGCGATGGGTGTTGCGGTGCGCAATGGAGTGGCGAGGTCGACGGCAGAGGGCGCGTTGGCGGCGGCGAATCGCGAGCACGCGGCGCGGATGGCGAACGCGCGTGACTTGGAGGCGCGGGTGGCGGCGGCGGAACGCGAAATGGCGGACCGCGCAAAACGAATCGCCGACGTGGGTGCGGCGGCGGAAAAAAAGGCGGCGATTGCAGCCGTGGCCGCCACGGCTCAGCCGACGCGCCTGAGTCCGGGGGCCGAGGCAAAACGGTTTCTGGCGCGCCATCCCGAAGTGGATCGCGCGCTCCACGAATGGGCGATTGCGTGTGCGCGCACGGAATGGGCATCGTTTATCCGCGAGCACGGACTGACTGCCGCGCAGATCGAGGAATTCCTGCCGCTCGTGTATGGAGTCGGACTCGATCCGGGTCCGGGTCCCGACGGCACGGAATTGATGCTCGATGCGATGCCGGTTCTAAGTCGGGCTGAACGAAGGGGCCGACTGACCGAGCTGCTCGGGGAACGGGGTTGGGAAAAGACGGAAGTGTTTCGTGGCCTGCTGCCGGTGCGGAATTTTGCGGACAAGGTGGCGGGAGCGTTATGTTTCTCTGAAGCGCCGCTCACGACGGAGCAGTGGCAAGGGCTCGTCCAGGTGCTTGCGCGCAACCCGGCCAAAGGAGATGCGGCGCAAACGATGCGTTTCGATTGGGACGGCGTGGTGGATCACGCCCGGGGGATGCTGTCGCCCACACAACTGACGGCGCTTGATCGCATGAGGATGGAAGATCGGTTGCGGCAGGCGCTGGATGAACTCTCGCGTCGTGCGAGAAAATGAACGCGTGAAATCAATAACTCCTGCGTTTGTATTAGCGGCAGCCGGTTTGATCGCTTTCTGCGCCGCCAGTTGGGCGTGGCGTGAAAGCACGCGGACGCGCGAGGCGGACGCACTTCGTCGGGCCTTGGTGGCTGGCGAGGCGAGCCTGCTGGCGCGGGAGCGAGCGCTCGAAGAGCGGCTCGCACGCGCGGTCAGTGGAACGGCGATGCTGAATGGAGCACCGACGCGACCGGCGGTTGCACCCACGGCGCGAGCGAAAGAAAAGAACGAAATGCCGCTAGCGGAAAAATCCAGTGCCACCACGGGGAAGAACGGCTCATGGGTGCGTGCGATCCGGAGCGACCCGACGGTGCAAGCCCTGCAACTGGCGACGGGACGATCGCGATTGGAAACGCAGTTTGAGCCGTTGTGCCGAAGCCTCGGGCTTACGGCGCAACGCCGGGAGAAATTCTACGCCAACCTAATGGAGCGAGATGCGAAGATAGCGGATGTGCAAGCCGCGACCGATGCGATGGACATTGGAGACGACGACAACATCATGGAGCGCCTTTTCCGTGAGCCGATGGCGGCCTGTGAGACGGCGCAGCGCGAACTTCTCGGAGAAGAAGGGTATCGCCAGGCGATGGAGTATCTCGCGCTGGCTCCCGCGCGGGAGATGGTTCGCGGGTTGGCGGTCGTCGCGACTGCGGCCGGAGTAGCGCTAAGTTCCCAACAAATGGAACAGCTCGTGCCGCTGCTGCGCGGGCCGGTCGGGCGCTCCGGGGCCGATGCGTTCATGGTGTTGGAAAATCTGGATTGGACGCGATTGGACGCGTCGGTCCGCACTGTGCTCACCAACGAGCAATTCGCACTTTTTCAAAGGAGCGAACCGAGCCTGCGCTCATCACCCTCGCGGTTCATGCGGCCACTCGAACAATTGATCGACCGCGCCCGAGAGGCGGATGCGGCGGAAGACGCGGCGAAAGCCCTGCCCAAGCGGCCGAGCGGGTAGAGACGCCATGGTTTGGCGGGCGTCGTCTTTGCGGTGGACCGGGTCTTGCCTTCTCCTCTCGCGCGTCGAATCAAGGTTTGATCGCGACGGCCTTTAGGCCGAGTGCGATGGCGGCGGCGAATTGATGGGAGTCGTGGGTGTGGATCTCGGCGAAACCGTGGTGCAACGCGGTCATTAAGTGCAGGCAGTCAGACGTGCGCAGAAAGATGTTTGCGGGCAGAAGGGTGTAGGTTTTCACCGCTTGCTCGACGATGACGCCGTCGAGCGGCAGCCATGACCACTGGCCAACCGCGTCGTCCCGTGCGAACTGGCGGCAGTGCGCGACAAAATCGAGCTGGCTCCATCTTCCTTCACGGAGGCGGCGGTGAAACACGGCCATCAACTCGGCCTTGGCGAGTTCCGACAACACCACTTGGCTGGCCGCATGGAGCGCCGTGCGCACGGCGGCGGACTCCTTCTCCTGCACGTAATATTTCGCGAGCGTCGAGGTATCGCAGAACATGCTGGTCAGCGGTCGCCGCGCACGGCGTCGAGATCCGCGAGCACGTCGTCGGAGGGCGGTTTGGCGAGGAGCGCGGCATACTCCGGCAGCAGCGTGCGGGCGCGTCGTTTTGTGGTCAACAGGTGGGGCCCGGCGAGCACGGCGACAAGCTTGCCGCGGTCGGTGACTTTGACCGGCGACCGCGCGGCCCGGCGCACATGCGGACCGGTGCGGGCGTGAAGTTGCTTAATCGTTATCGACCCGATCGCCTTCATGGCCCGTTAGCGTGCGCGTGCCCCATGAAGGGTCAAGTGTGGCGGTGTTACTTTGGCAGTCGTGGGCAAGTTGGTGTTCGTCACCGAAAATGATAACTCAGCTGCGGCGGGTAGCGGTGGCCTAGGGTTTGGCGGACGCCGTCTTTGCGTGGAGCGGGCCTTGCCGGAAGGCGAACGAGGTGGCGGGCAAGCCGTCTCTGCGTCGCTGGAGAATTGACACTGGCGGTCACATGTTGGACAGAAA
>JBDSGI010000384.1:0-5040 GCA_039919035.1 Opitutaceae bacterium | reverse complement strand
ATCTCACGGATCTTTGGAGCCTCTTCGCGTTTGCGCAGCCCGGCCTGCTCGGCACGCAGACCGCCTTCCGCCGCCAATACGACGAGTCCGATCCCGCCGCGCTTTCGCGCCTGCACCGGCGCGTGCGCCATTTCCTCCTGCGCCGCACCAAGGCCCAGGCCGCGCCCGACCTGCCCCCCCGCACCGAGGACGAGATCGTCGTCGATCTTGAGGGCGAGCAAAGGAAGCTCTACGACGCCGAACTCAAGCGCGCCCGCGCCCAGCTCCTCGGCATCGCTACCGACCGCGCGCTGGACTCAGTGCGCTTCAACATCCTCGCGAGCCTCCTCCGCCTCCGCCAAATCTGCTGCCACCCCGGGCTCATCGATCCCGCACATCGCCACCTGCCCAGTGCCAAACTTGAGGCGTTGCTGGAGCGGCTGGAGGAACTCCGCGACGAGGGCCACCAGGTCCTTGTTTTCAGCCAGTTCGTCGAGATGTTGGAAATCATCCGCGTGCGCCTGCACAGCGCGGGGATCGGCCACCTGATGCTCACCGGCGCGACGGAAAACCGCGCCGAACTCGTCGACGAATTCCAGCGCGACAAGTCGAAAACCGTTTTTCTCCTCTCGCTCAAAGCCGCCGGCTTCGGCCTCAACCTCACCGCCGCGAGCTATGTGATCCTCTACGACCCGTGGTGGAATCCCGCCGTCGAGGCGCAGGCGATCGACCGCACGCACCGCATCGGCCAGACCCAGCCTGTCGTCGCCTACCGCCTCCTCGCCGAAGGCACCGTCGAGGAAAAGATCCGCGGGCTCCAAAAGGAAAAGTCCGCCCTCGCCAACGCCGTCGTGCAGGAAGAGTCGCTCGCGAGCATCCTCGATCTGGAAAGTCTGCGGCAGGTGCTGGCGTAAGCGGCGCGATTTTTCAGCCTTGGTCCAGCAGTAGAAGCGACGCAATAAGCGTCCCCGAGCCTGTCCGCCCTCGTCTTCAGGTCTGCTTAATTATGTGACTCAGTAATTAAACAAATCGACACATCCTTAATTAAGAGCATCCATAATTAAGCTAAATTTGTTTAACTTAATTATGGAGCGCGGTCCTAGCGGCACAAAAACCCCGATTTCCTTCGTCGGCGAACCCTGCTTCGCCTTCGTGCCCAATCCCTTGCCTCCGGAGCCTCCGTTGCTTTGGGGCGGTTCGCTCCATCGTGTCGCTCAACGCGCCGGCGTGGCGCTTGGCAGGTTGTCCGGTGTCACCGGCCTGCTCCCCGATCCTCAACTCTTTCTCTACGCTTACGTGCGCAAAGAGGCGGTGCTGTCTTCGCAAATCGAAGGGACGCAATCCTCGCTCTCGGAACTCCTCCTTTTCGAAAACGAGGCCGCAACTGGCGCAGCGTTGGATGACGTTACAGAGGTCTCGAACTACGTGGCCGCCATGGAACACGGTCTGAAACGCCTGCAGGAAGGCTTTCCGCTTTCCCTGCGCTTGCTCAAAGAAGTTCACGGCGTCCTCCTCGCCAAGGGCCGGGGGAGCGAAAAGCAGCCGGGAGAATTTCGCTCTTCACAAAACTGGATCGGTGGATCGCGTCCCGGCAATGCGCTCTTCGTTCCGCCGCCGCCCGACCAAGTCATCGCCTGCATGGGCTCGCTCGAACTTTTTCTCCACAATCATGAGGTGCCCTCACTTATCCGCGCTGGCCTCGCGCACGCGCAGTTCGAGACCATTCACCCCTTTCTAGATGGCAACGGCCGCACCGGCCGGCTCCTCGTCACAATGCTACTTTGCCACGATGGGGTGCTCACTCAGCCGCTACTCTACCTCAGCCTTTTCCTCAAAAGTCATCGCAGCACCTACTACGATCTGCTGCAACGCGTCCGCACCCACGGCGCATGGGAGGAATGGTTGGATTTTTTTCTGCAAGGTATTGAAGAAACGGCCAACCAAGCCGCCGACACCGCCGGTCGTCTGCTCCTGCGCTTCCAGCAAGACCGCGCCCGATTGCACACGCTCGGCCGCAAAGGCATTTCAGCCCTCAAGCTCCATGACATCATTCAAAAGCAGCCCGTGATCACCGTTTCGCGACTCGTGAAAAAATTCGGCTTTACCGCCCCCACCGCCAATAGCGCCCTGGCCTTGCTGGTCGAGCAAGACATCGTCCGCGAAATCACCGGCCACCGCCGCAACCGCGTTTTCAGCTACGCCGAATACCTGCGCGTGCTCAACGAGGGCACGGAGCTGCCGGCATAAACCATCGGATGCATCTTCAACCTCGCGGTCGGCGGCGAGGCGGTTTGACAACCTGGCTCGAACACGACCCACCGAGCACTACTCCACTGGTGGCACGGGCGGCGGGGTTGCGAGTGAAGAAGGTGAGACTGTTGTCATCTGCGCGTTCGGGATGTGCGCGGCTTGCCGGAGAACTTCGCCTTTCGAGAGCTTGAGCCGGTGCGCGAGCGTATTGAGCTTCGCGGCTTCGGCCACGGTGAGCACGGTCAGGCGTTCGGTGCCGTCACGATCCGTCCACTTCACGTGCTGGCTGCGCTGGCGCGAGCCCTTCACGAGTTCGCGCATAAAAGTCATTTCTTCCGGAGAAAGATCCATCCGGGGACGAAGGCGGGCGCCGGGCCCGCGGTCAAGGCGCACGTCTTACTCGCGCCACTGCGGGCCGAGCGCAACAGGTCGGCTGCAAGACAGACGCCCTGCCGACGCGGCGCCTACTTCACCGCCGAGAAATCGACGGCCGTCAGGAACACCGACTCCACTTTGGTGGTAAGTTTCCCGTTGGCCTCCGAGGCAGTGCGGGCTTTCGCCCAAACGGGATCGTCGCGGAAATTTTTCCACGAGGCGGTCGCGGCGTCGCGGTTCGCATGGGCGATGAAATATACCAGCGTGTTGGCGGCGCCTTTGTCGGCGTCGGTCGGGTGGAAATAACCAAGATTCGTAATTCCGTGCTTGGCGAAGAGCGCGAGGGTGTGATCACGGAAGCGTGCGTCGAGCGCGGCGAGCTTGCCCTCGGGCGTGGTGTAGGTGCGCAGCTCGAAGACGCGCGGTGGGCCGCCGGCCCGATTGCCGGAGTCCATTGCCCGCGAGAAATCGGTCGGGCTGAGAAACAACCGCTCCACCTTGGCGACGATCTTGCCGTTCTTTTCGGATTTCGCGGCCACGTCTTTCCATTCCGAGTCGCCGCTGAAGGCCTTCCACGAGGCCGTCGCGGCGTCGCGGCTCTTGTGCGACAGGAGGTAAACGAGTTTGTCGCCGGCGCCGTCCTTGGCATCGGTGGGCACCCAGTAGGCGACGTTGACCATGCCGTGCTTCTCGAAAATCCGCCGGGTGTGATCGCGGAAACGCGCCATCAAGTCAGGCAGCTTGCCGGGATGGGTGGTATAGGTGCGCAACTCGTAAACGAGGCCGGCGGGTTCGGCGGCCGGCGCAAAAGTCGCGGCCACCGTCAGGGCTCCGGCGAGGAGCAGGGAGGAACCAAGGCGGGAAGTTTTCATGGGGGCCGACAGGCTGCGGTGCTTCCTCCCCGAGGTCGAGCGCGGAGTCGGCCGGCGCGGGCAGCCGCTCAGTTTGATTTGTCATTGCGAGTCCGGCGCAGCCGGGCGCGGCGATCCAGCTGGAATCTCAGAGGGATTGCTTCGTCGCTGCGCTCCTCGCCATGAATCAAACTGAGACACTACCCAAGCGCGGCCCGGGTTGCGTGGCGTCGGGAAGTTTGCTGGGGTGCGCGGGTCGCTCATCGTTTCCTTCCGGCATGACTCCCACGCCTTCGTTCAAACGCAAAGTCATCATCGACCAGGACACCTTTGGTCCCGGCGGTTCCAACCTGCAGTCGGTGCTCATGGTGCTGCAGTCGCCCGACATCGAGGTGCTGGGCATCACGGTGCCGACCGGCGACGGCTGGATGAAGGAAAACGTCGCCCACGCACTGCGTCTGCTCGAGCTGATCGGTCGCACCGATGTGCCCGGCGTGCCCGGCGCGACCTATCCGTTGATCAATTCCGAGGAAGGCACGCGCCGCTGGGAGGCGCACTACGGCAAACTGCCCTACAAGGGCGCGTGGATGGATGAGTGGCCCGACTACAACACCGTGCACCGGCCGACCTATCACCCTGCCGACGTGGTGCCGCCGCTCACGGCAGGCGACCCCGACACCAAACCCGCCAACGAGATCGCGGCGGCGTTTCTCGTGCGCAAGGTCCGCGAATTCCCCGGCGCGGTCACGATTCTGGCAATGGGTCCGTTTACGAATATCGCGCTCGCGGCGCGGCTCGACGAAAATTTCGCCGACAACGCGGAGGGCCTCGTGTTCATGGGCGCGTCGTTCAACCCCGCGATTTCCGAGGTCGATGAGTTTGCCCTGCAATTCCTCCACAACCCGCGCGTGGAATTCAACTGCCGCTTCGATCCCGAGGCCGCCTCGATCATGCTGCGCGCCGGCTGGAAGAATATCACCTGCGTGCCGCTCGACGTGACCGTGAACACCAAGCTCACACCCGAGCTCGCGGAGCGCGCGAGCGCGGGCGATTCGCTTGCCGCGCGCTACCTCGCGCGCTTCGCCGGCGTCGGCTACCCGATGTGGGACGAAATCGCCGCGGCCATTTTGCTCGATTCCCGCCTGGCCACGAACACCAGCTGGGTCGCGCTCGACATCGCCATCGACCACGGCGCCGGCTACGGCGCGACGCTCAGCTGGCCGCCCGGCGGCGGCCCCGGCCTCGGCGAGCCCGACGTGAACGTCGTGCGCGCCATTGATCCCGCGCGCTTCGAAAAACTCTTTGTGGAGCTGATGCAGCGCGAGTGAATTTTTCACCGCTGTTTGCGAGGTGCCCCCCCCCCGCAAACAAGAGATCGCGCCGCTCCTTTTCGCGGGGTGGGGGCACCCCGCCTACCACCAAGCAAAGCTCTCTTTCGGATGACTTGCACGCGGCCCCGATCCGGGCTTCCTTCGGCCCGCATCCGCACCGCCATGAAACGCACCTTTCGCTCCCTGCCCGTCGCCCTCGTCCTCCTGCTCGCCGGTTGCTCCAGCGCCTACTACGGCGCGATGGAGAAGATGGG
>JBDSGI010000383.1:0-2667 GCA_039919035.1 Opitutaceae bacterium | reverse complement strand
GGTGTCGATACGCACGTTGTGCAGGCTAAGCTCGGTAAATTTTTTCCGGAAATATTCGGCGCGCACTTTTTCTTCAAAGGGCGGCGCGGGGATTTCGCAGATGCGCGCCTGCTCGTTGAGCGTTCCCGGCTCGCTGGCTTGGATGGCCTGCAGCGCGGACCGCACCACCGGCCGATCGGCCATCGCGGCGAACAAGCCCGCCAAGGGGAAACAGAGAGCGGCAAAGAGCGGGAGGGAGGCAGCGAACGATCTCGAGTGGTGCGACATCCCCGTCAGCTTGCGAGGCTCGAACCTAGCATCGCAAGCCCGACGACGCGCCGGTCCGGCCTCCGGGTCAGAAGGTGCCCTTGATACCGAAGTTCCAGAGCGAGCCGTAAACATCATAGAGCTGCAGGCGCCCGGGCACGTTGGAGTATTGCTCGGCGGGAGCATTGAAAACGTTACGCACACTGAGCATGAGTTCGAGACGCTTGGTCAGCTTATAGCCGCCGCTGAGATCGACGAGCGTGCGCTCCTTCGCCCACACGTCGCCGTTCACGACCGTGGCGCTGGTAGAAATCAGGCGGGCCGCCTGCCACGTGCTGCGGAGTTGGAGGTTCAGCAGACCATGGCGGAAGCGCACGCCGCCATTGGCCGACTTCGGCGCGAGGCGAAGCTGCTGGCGATCGGCGATGGTGCGCGTCACGGAGCCGAAGACGCTGAAGCCCTTGAGCGCACCCGGCAGAAACGTCATCTGCTGGTTGTATTCGGCGCTCACGCCGTTGGTGTGCTGGCTCCCCGCGCCGTTGAGGTAGGAGAGGAACGTGTAGCTCGCGTATTCCGGATTGTCGCCGAAGCCAGCCTGTCCGGCGGAAATGGGCGTGCGCGCGGTAAGCTGGTTCTTCACGTCGAGCCGGTAGGCGGAGATTCCGATCATGCCCGCCGGTTCGAAGTAATATTGAAGACTGGCGAAGGTCTTGCGCGAGTTCTCCGGCTTCAGCGCCGGGTTCGGCACCGTGATGGTCTCAGTCGACTCGTTGATGCTGGTGATGCCGGCGAGGTTGTCGTAGCTCGGGCGCAGGATCGATTCGCTCGAGGACAATTGCGCAACGAGGTCGCGAGTGATCGCATACTTGGCGCCGCCGCTCAGGAAGAGATTGCCGTAGTCGCCATAGCGCGAGTCGCGCTCGCCGTTGCGATATTGATACAGGATGCCGGGAATCGTCGTCGCTGCGCCCGCCGCGTCGACCGGGAAACCGGCCGCCAGAACGCGGGCGCGCGGGAGCGGATCATAGATGCGGCCGACCGTGCGCGAGCGCTCGTAGCGCAGGCCGCCGTTGAAGCGAAGCTGCTGCCAGCGGGTGTTACCTTCGACGTAGGCGGAGTCGATCTGCTCCTTGACGGAGCGGGCGCCGATGAGCGTGTTGCGAAAATTCGTGATCGTGTTCGGCAGGAAATATTCCGGGTGCTGCTGGAACTGCCGATACATCCCATAGGTGTCGTCGGCGCGCCAATTTTGATCGATGACGTTGCCGCCGATGCCGGGATTGAAACGGTATTGCTGCGTGGCGAGCACCGGCGACGAGAGCTGGCCGGCGGTGACGCCGGTGGGGCCGACGTAAGTCCATTGTTGGTCGCCCGACGTGAGGGCGTGGGTCGCGAGCCGCGTGGCGATGCCGGTCTTCACTTCGAGCGGAAACTCCAGCACGCGAAGATTCTTCTTCGCGTTGAGATAGCCGGAGAAATTCTGCGCCTTACCCCGGTTCGCGTTGCTCAGGATATTATTCGCAAACGTGTCGTCGCGACCCCAGCTCGCCGGGTCGGACCAGTTTCGGCCGGAGAGCTGGCGGATAGTCCACTCGGGCGAGTCGGCGTCGCTGCGCTCGGCGGCCCAGCTCATGCGGGTCAAGCGGTTGTTGGTGTTGCGAAAGAAGCCGTCGTCGCGGTCCTTGTTGGCCGTGAGCGAGCGCGAGTAGCTGCCGCCGAGCGTGGCGGTGAAAGAGCCGCGCTTAAACTCGAACTTCGGCCCAAACGTGTAGGTGTCTTGGTAATTGTGACGATGGGAATACTCGGTGCCGAGACGCGTGTTGGAATTCGCGGTCGCACTGGCGGTGACGCTGGTGAGCGTGGAGGTCGGCGTGATTTGCGCGACGTTGGCGCGGAGCCACGTGTATTGATTGAAAAACTCAACATCGTAGTGCGAATAGCTGCTGCGTAGTGAAAACACGATCTCGGGCGACAGCTTGTAATCGAGGCTGAGGGTGCCCGCAATGCGCGTCGCGACCTTCGGGCCGGGGCGCCACATCAGTCCGGTGATAACGGGCCGCGCGGGATTGGTGTAGTTATACTCAAGCTGATGGCGGTCCTGAAAAATAAAGGACTTGTTGAAACTTGTGTTGGCTTCGATGCCGAGCTTACCGCCGAAAAACACGTCGGCGTAGCCGAGCTGGCCGGCGGGAAAAACCGTGGGGTGCTTGCGATCATCCGGGAGGTAGCTGCGCGAGAGCCTGACCGAGTCAGTCGTGCCCATGGCGTAGGCTTGGTAAACAATCTGACGGCCCTTCCGATCGAAGGCATTTTTGCTCCGCAGGTTGACGTTACCGGCGGCGGAATCGGCATCCATGCTCGCGGTGAGGGTATTGTTCACCTCAATCGACTCGATGCCGGTGATGGACATTTGTTCGAAGG
>JBDSGI010000382.1:0-5041 GCA_039919035.1 Opitutaceae bacterium | reverse complement strand
GAACCGGTTTGTGTGCCTAGCTATCCAATTACTCGTTTCTCTCCCCCCCTGATTTGGTAGGTTTTTTTTGATCGAGGTGCCGAGCCGGATTGGGGAGGTTGCTATCGAACCAAGCTTGCTGATCTCGCATGGCACGAGGCCGACATCACGGTGCCCTTCTACCCTTACCCGTTTTCTCTTCGCCCATAATCACCCTGATTATTCCATGAAATCGAAGTTATCCCTCCTCGCGGTTGCCGTGTTTTTCCCGAGCGCGTTCGGCTTGGCCCAGACCGCCAGCGCGCCAGCCGACGACTGGAAACCCATCTCAAGCGTCGCTCCCGGTCAGCAATTCCCGCAGCTCAACTCCGAGAACCGGGCGAAGTTCCGCGTCAACGCTCCCAACGCCAAGGAAGTCGGTGTGAGCCTCGGCAAACCGCTTACGGTCACGAAGGGCGAGGACGGCGTTTGGACGGTTGTGACCTCACCGCTGGTCGAGGGCTTTCATTACTACCAGATTGATATCGACGGCGCGCGTGCGGCCGATCCCAACACGCGGACCTTTTTCGGTTCCAGCCGCTGGATGAGCGGCATCGACGTGCCGGCGCCGGATCAGGATTTCTTTGCGACGAAGGAAGTCCCGCACGGCGAGGTGCGGGAGCGTCCCTACTATTCGAGTGTGACCAAGGCATGGCGTCGGTGCTTCGTCTACACGCCTCCGGACTACGAACAGAACCCAACGGCGCGCTACCCTGTGCTCTACCTCCAGCACGGCGCGGGAGAAGATGAGACCGCTTGGTCCGTTCAAGGACGGGCGAACTTCATCTTGGATAACCTCATCGCCGAAGGAAAAGCGAAGCCGATGATCATCGTCATGGACAACGGCGGTGGCAGCGGATTGTTCGCCGCGCCGCGTGCTGGGCGTGGTGGCCCGCCGGGAAACAATCTCGTCGCTCCGAACGCCACCGCGGCGCCTGCTCCTGTTGCCGGCGCAGTCGCCTCGGCCGCGCCATCGACTCCCGCTCCGGTCGCGACAGCTCCGGCCGGAGCCCCGCCGGTCGCCCCCGGCGCTCCGGGTGCACCCGGTCGCGGACCGGGCGGCATGAATTTTTCCGAATTCGAAAACGTCCTGCTCAAGGACATCATTCCGACAATCGACCGACACTATCGCACGGTCGCCGACCGCGAACACCGCGGTATGGCGGGGCTCTCGATGGGCGGTATGCAGACCCGCAACATCGGGCTGGCGCACCTCGACACGTTTTCACACATCGGCATCTTCAGTGGCGGAACCTTGGGCGACCCCAAGGCGGAGAACAGCCCGCTCGCGAAGCCGGCGGAGTTCAACCGCCTCGTCAAAGTCTCCTTCATGAGTTACGGCGCCCTGGAAGGCGGGGCGAAAACCCTGCCAGCCTATGCCGATGCGCTGAAAGAGATCGGCATCGAGAATGTCCATACCTACGTTTCCCCGCGCACCGCGCACGAATTCCTGACGTGGCGGCGCAGCCTGAAGGAATTCGCACCCTTGTTGTTCCAGCGTTGATCGAAAACCTAGCTTCTCCCGTCCAGGAGTGCCACGCGGAACGCAATTTCCATGCGGTGCGATTCCTCCTTACACCAATGAGACCCAGCATGCTGCTCCCGGTTCATTTTTCGCTGTGCGTTTTCGCGCGCGCCGCCGACCTGTCCGGCACTTGGAAGGCGGAGTTCGACACTCAGATCGGCGTGCAGAAATACACCTTCACGCTCAAGCAGGACGGCGCGACGGTGACCGGCAAGGCGACCGCGGATATCGGCGGCGAGAAACGCGAGTCCGAGTTGAAGGATGGCAGGCTCGACCGCGACAACGTCTCGTTCGTGGAGAACCTGAATTTTCAAGGCGACGATCTGCGGATTGCCTACCACGGCATGGTGGCGGGAGACGAAATCAAGTTCACCCGCGAGGTCGGCGAGATCGCAAAGGAAGAGTTCCTCGCCAAGCGCGAGCGACCGAGCTCGCCGGTGGCGCGCGGGCGAGGCGGACGGGGTAACCAGCCCATCGTGCTCGGACCCGACGACAAGCCTGCGATGGCCACTGCGCCGGAGGGTTTCAAGACGCCGCGCGAAGGCATCGCCCACGGCCGGATTGAAACGATCGAATACGAATCCAAGAGCGTCGGCACCAAGCGCAAGACACTCGTCTACACGCCGCCGGGATATTCGGCCGGAACGAAATACCCGGTGCTCTACTTGCTGCACGGAATCGGTGGTGACGAGGGCGAGTGGCGCCGCGGGGCGAAGCCCGAGGTGATACTCGACAATCTGATCGCGGACCGGAAAGCCGAGCCGATGATCGTCGTCATGCCCAATGGCCGGGCCCAGCCGAACGATCGCGCCGAGGGCAACGTGATGGCTTCGGCCCCGGCGTTCGCGAAATTCGAGGCGGACCTGCTCAAGGATCTCATTCCTTTCATCGAGGCCAAGTATGCCGTGAAAACCGATCGCGAGAACCGCGCGCTCGCGGGGCTTTCCATGGGTGGCGGGCAGTCTTTGAACTTCGGACTGGGCAATCTCGACGTGTTCGCGTGGGTCGGCGGTTTCTCGTCCGCTCCCAACACCAAACCTCCGGAAGAACTCGTGCCCGATCCCGCCAAGGCCAGCCGGCTGCTCAAGCTGCTGTGGATTTCCTGCGGCGATAAGGACGGACTCCTCTTCATCAGCCAGCGCACGCACGTTTACCTGAAGGAAAAGAACGTGCCCCACCTCTGGCATGTCGAGCCGGGCGCGCACGATTTTGCCGTCTGGAGCAACGATCTTTATCACTTTGCGCAGCGGATTTTCCGATGAGGCGCTTGGTGCGATTCGCTTCCCGCGTTGCGTTTGCGTCCGCCTCGCTGGCGGTTGTCCTAGCGGCGGCGGACACCCCGCGCGGGTTGCCCGCCGCGCCCGACAGCGCCTGGGTGAAGCGACTCTTCGACAGTTGGCGCGCGCCCGTGCCGCCACGGACGCTGGTTGGCAACATCCACTACGTTGGCGTCAGCGGCGTGAGTTCGTATCTGATCACAACTCCCGCTGGGCACATACTGCTCGACACCGGCTTCGAGGACACGGTGCCGATCATCCAGCGCGGGGTCGAGCAACTCGGATTCAAGCTCACCGACATCAAATTTATTCTCAGCAGCCATGCGCACATCGATCACGTCGGTGGCCATGCGCTCATGAAAAAACTCACCGGCGCGCAGATCGTCGCGAGCGCAGCCGATGCACGCACGCTCGCCTCGGGTGGGGCGGACGACTATATCCAATGGCCAAAGGAGACGATTCGCTACGCTCCCGCGAAGGCCGACCGCATCGTGGCCGATGGTGAGGCCATCACGCTGGGCGGCGTTACGCTCACTGCTCATGTCACGTCCGGCCACACCCGCGGCGCGACGACGTGGACGATGGCGGTGGCCGACGGCGGCGCGACACGGCACGTCGTTTTTTTCAGCAGCGCCAGCATCAATGACGGCACGCGCCTGCTCAACAACCCGCTCTATCCCGACTTCGCGCGCGACTTCGAGGCGACGTTCGCAACCCTCCGGTCGCTGCCATGCGATATCTTCCTCGCGCCGCACGGCGGCCAGTTCGCGATGGCGCAGAAATTCGCGCGGCTGGAGCGCGGCGACCCGGAAAATCCCTTTGTCGACCCTGCCGGATGGAAGCGCCTCATTGGCGGCGCGGAGAAGGCGTTTCGCGACCAGTTGGCCACAGAGCGAGCCGCAAAATAGACTGCGATGTCGCCATCTGCATATCCCGCCCGCGCAACGACGTCGCCTTTGTCGCGTCTATCCCACTTAGGCTACCGCGAGCGGCGATAGTTTTTGATCTTACCCTGCCTCATGCCCGTGCCTAAAATCACATCTATTCTCCTGTGGGTCGTAGTGGGCGTGTGCGCGCGGGCGTTGCTCGTTGGCGGCGCGCACGCGGCGGCGCCCCCCACTGTCACCACCGAGTTCATCGACCGGCATTGCGCCAGTTGCCATAACGAAACCGACCGCGAGGCGCAGCTCGATCTTACGAGCCTCGCCTACAATCCTGACGATAAGGCTAACTTCGCGCTTTGGGTGAAAGCCTTTGACCGGGTGCAGGCGGGCGAGATGCCGCCGAAAAAGAAAACGCGACCCGCGGGGGCGGACCTCGAGTCGTTTCTCAGGACGATGTCGGCGACGCTCACCGCCTCGGAGCAGGCGCGAATAACGCGCGAGGGTCGCGCGGTGCATCGCCGGCTCAACCGCTACGAATACGAAAACGCCCTGCGCGATCTGCTACAAATCCCGTGGGCTCAGGTGAAGGACAAGCTGCCGCTGGAGGGGGAGCAGTTCGGCTATAACAAGAGCGGCGAGGCGCTCGACGTTTCCTTCGTTCAGATTGAGCGTTACCTCGGCGCGGCGGACTACGCGATGCGGCAGGCGATGGGCGCGGCGTTTGAGCGGCCAGCGGCGACAACGCGGAAGATTTACGCGCGCGAAGCGTTCGGTGCGTTCTCCTACTGGCCGCGCGAAAACGGCACGCTGCCGGACCGGTTCGCGTTTCCCGTGCTCGATTCGCGCGCGCAGCCCGACGTGCGCGCCGGTCGCGCGCCCAACACTACGCCGGAGGCCAAGGAGCGTGAGGCCGTCGGGAAAGTCGCCAGTATTTTCAGCGACGCGGGCGGTTACTCGTGGGGCTTCAGCGCGCCGACGGCCGGCCGTTACCGAATCCGCGTTAAAGGCTACAGCATCTGGGTGAGCGGAGGCGGTATCGGACGCTGGTTCTACGAAGGGCAGGGCGCGGAGAAGGCAGCGGTGTATTGGCTGCCGGTCTGGCATCGACCCAACGCCGACGAGGTATGGCGGGGTCGCACGCACGAGCCCATCGGCCTCTACGCGCAAAGCTCCGGGCAGACACGCCCGATCGGGGCGGTGGATTTTTCTCCGGAGCCGTCCGTCGGCGAGATCGAGGCGACCCTTGCCGCCGGCGAATCGGTGCGCACCGATGGCATTAGGCTTTTCCGCACGCGCGTGAACGGAACCGACGAGCAATACGTCAACCCGCTCGCGAC
>JBDSGI010000381.1:0-7702 GCA_039919035.1 Opitutaceae bacterium | reverse complement strand
ATCGCAGCCCAGAAACAGCAAAAAAAGCGCACGCCAAATTACTCCGCCGGACCAGGAGGCCCGGGCTCTTCCCTTAGCGGCAAACGCCCGAAACGATGCGCGGATAATTTGCAAACTAGGCACGAATCACGCCTCCGCGCCCAACACAAGGCGGAAGCTCGAACCGCGAGGATCGCTTCTCACCAACTCAAGCTTTCCGCCGGCCTGCAGCGCGAGCTGGTGGCTGAGCGCCAGGCCGAGGCCGCTGCCTCCGGCCTTCGTGCTGGTGCAGGGCTGAAAGAGCCGCACCTTCACTTCCGCCGGCAAGCCGCCGCCGCCGTCCTCGACCAAAAATTCTACTCCATCCGGCTTGGCCGGGCCTCCGGTCAAACGCACCCGGCCGCCGCCGGGCGTCGCCTCGATCGCGTTTTGCAGCAAATTGCGCAATACGAGCGTCGCCAGATTGGCGCGACGCCCACCGACGGGGACCTCGCATTTTGCGTCAACCTCAAGCACCACGCCACGCGCCCGGGCCTCGGGCGCGGCTTTCGCGGCCGCGACGTCCGCCACATCCGAAACCGTGAGTTCAAACGCCGCCCCCGTCTGCTCATCATGCAGCACGCCCGCGATGTCGTTGACCATCGTGCGCAAACGGCGGGTCAGCGCCGAAGCGGCGGCAAGTTCGCCTCCACTATCCGCCCGCCCGCCCGCATCGGCCTGTGCCGCGACCAGCAATTCAAGACCGGCGAGCGGGTTCTTGATTTCATGCATGAGGTGCGCCGCCACCGCGCCAAGCGCGGAAGTCTTCGCCGAGAGCACGAGTTCGCGATTGGCGCGCTGCAAGTCTTCACTCCGCAGCCGCAGCTCGCGATTGGTGTGCTCCAGCCGGCGGAAAGCCCAGCCGAGCGCCACGACAATCACCGTCGAACCCAGCAACCACGCGATGCCGGCCTGCTGCCACAGCCGCCAATCGTGGGCTGCCAGCTCCTCCCGCGTCGCCTCCGCGTCGAGCCAAAATTGCGCCGCCCCAAAAATTCGATCCGCGCCGGAGCGACGCAACGGCACCCAAGCCTCGACGGCCTCGGCGGGGTTTTTCGGCGACACGAGAAACCAATCATCGCCGGCCAGCCCGGTGCGCAAGCGGGCGAACGGCGCCCCGGTCGCGACCCCGCGCCAATCCACCTCAGTTGGAGCGGGAAGTTCCGCGAGCAGGCCATCGGTTGAGTTCAGGGTTCGATTCGAATCGAAAACACGCACGGCGACGACTCCGCGATAGCGCGCCGTCTTCAGCACCGCCACGAACAGCGCGCCGGGAACGCGATCAAGATCGAGGTTCGTTCCGCTCACGCCGGCGGTCGTGTCGAGTTGCAGCGTGGCGACCGCCGTGAGCACGTCCGCCTGCGCTTGCAGGACCTGATGGCGCAACCCGGCTCGCAACTGCAGCGTGACCGCGAGGACCACCAACGCAAACACGCCGACCGTCAGCGTGAGCACCAACGGACGCACGGCGCGAACGGAGAGCGAAGGGGCGTCAGAAGCGGGCATTGCGGGGACGCAGGATCATCGTTCCCAGCTCCATCGCAAACCAAACAAGGCTTCGTTCATTCGGTAAGAAGCAAAGAGATCGTTGGAGCGGCTGCGCTCCCATGTATAACCGCCCCAGACGGTCCAGCGCTTGTTCAGCATGCGCTCCACTCGGAATTCCGCCGAATACTCATCTTTAATCCGCAATGGCGGGTCGATACCGAAGCCAACCGTGCGCACCTCGAAATCGGAACGACGCATGATCCCCTCCAGCCGAACGAGCCAGCGTTCATTTTTCCAACGCACCTCGTGCGCAGCCTTCTTGCGGCGAAAGTTGAAGTAGCCCGAGCCGTTGTCCCGATACTCCGTGAGGCTCACGCCCGTCTCTGTCTGCCAATGCGCGTCGGCGTCCCAAGTGATCTCGATACGCGCCTGCCCTTCCCGCTCCGTGAGTTTCAAAGCCGTGCCGAACAACGGTCGGCCCGCCGCACTGTATTGAACCCGCTCATCAAAATCCCACCAACGTTGCGTGCCGATCAGGCGGGTCTCGACGCGTTCGGCTGGCTTCCACCCCACGCGGATTACCCCGTCGCCAACGCGGGCATCGTTGGCCCCGTCGGCGTAGCGCTGTCGCTCACCGTTCGCCTGGGCTTCGAGCCACCAGCGCGCCGACAAATTCCAGCGCACCATTGGCCCAACGATTCCTCCGGTCACCTTTTGCCGGGCCACGAACCGCTCGATCTCGGTGTCTGAAACATCGAAGACTTTATCGCTGTAGTATCCGGTGACAGGGAGCGAGAATTTGAACGCCGCGCCGCGCCGACAAGCGACTTCGGAATGCAACCATATCCCGGCGTCATGGTTCACGGCCCGTCCGGAAAAATAACGCGTGCCGTCCGCTTGGAGAAAAAACGAAGCGTCGACCGAACCCGTCGGCACCCGGAGCGCGAGAAAACTGGCGCTGCCCCGCACAAACGCGCTTCTCTCCTCGTCGGCATAACTCAGCAGGAGGTTATCCTTGTAGCCGAAGCTGACGTCAGCCGTCGCCAACGCGCCCCACTTGGGCTGCGCGGCGAGGAAAGCGGCAATCTCCTGGGCCAACGCGGCAGTGTTCGCCTCCGCGATGGCGCCGGCCGGAGCAGCGAACATCGCTCGCGCCAGCTCCCAGGCACACAGCAAAATCAAGGCAAGTCGGAAAGGGTTCCTCACGCGCAAAACAGAAAGAATGGAAAACGTGCAGCGGGGGACCGCCGCACTCAAGCCATGTTCAGAAATACTTACCGAGAAAAAGAAAAGGGCGGTCGCCTGATGCGACCGCCCTTTTTGTGACTGACATTACGCTGAAATATTACGCCAAAATTTATCGTTTCCCCGGAGTCGGGTTGCCGCGATCACGGCGTTGCAAATCACGAATCTGCTTTTGCAGTTCACCGCGGGTTTCCTCGAAGGCCTTTTTCTGCGCCTCCATCTTTTCCAAAATCTCTTTCCGCTGGGTGTCCGTGGCATCCTTGAGTTGCTTTGCCAAGGCCTCGTGATCCGCGATCATCGTGTCGCGCTGGGCACTCAATTGTTTGAGCAATTTCTGAGCGTCAGCCGCCGACGTCGCCACCGCCTTGGATTTTTCTTTGGCCGCTGCGGCAGCTCCCTTCGCATCATCCGAATCCGCCCCGGCCACCAGCGGTGCTGTCACGAGCACCGCGAGGGCAAGTAGCCGGGGAACAAGGGTGGAATGACTCATGCGTAGGATGCCAACGCTTTTGCAAGGCCCGTGCCAAGCGCCATGCTAGCATTTATCAACTATCCTCCAACAACTAAGCGTTTAATTGCAAACCACCGTCTTCGCCTGCGAGTGGGGAAAAAATCCCAATCAAAGCAATCTCACGCGAACTATTCCCCAACTTCGCCTTGGCTCGTGCCGCCCTTGAGTCGGTAGCGCACGACATCCCGCGACACGCCCAGCAGCCGCGCCGCGCCCGAAACATTGCCCCCGGCCTGCCTTACCGCCTTGTCCACCAGCGCGTCGATCGCGCCCTCCATGGAGAATCCATTCTCCGGAAAAACGAAATCAGGCTGCAGCCACGCGCCGTTGCCGCCAGCACCAGCCAAGGGTCCGCCGCCCAGCTGAGGAAACAACATTCCACCGTCTCCGCCGAACACCACGGCACGCTCGATCTCGTGCGCGAGTTCGCGGACATTGCCCGGCCACCGATGCGCCAGCAGACGCGCGCGGCCTTCCGCCGGAATGGGGGGCGTCTTCTGGCCGTAGCGCCGGCAGACCCGCGCCAGGAGCTCCTCCGCCAGCACAACAATATCTTTGCCCCGCTCGCGCAGGGGCGGAAGGCGAACCCGGAACAAATCGAGCCGGTGCAACAGGTCGGCGCGAAATTTCCCCTCCGCCACCAACGCATTGAGATCGGCGTTGGTCGCGGCGATAATCCGCGCATCCACCGGAATCGGGCGCGACGCACCCACCCGGCGCAGCATGTGATCTTCAAGCGCGGTGAGGAGCTTGGCCTGCAGTGTTTGCGCCAAGCTCGGCAATTCATCCAGGAAAAGCGTGCCTCCGTCCGCCGCCTCCATCAGGCCAATGCGCGCGGCCTTGGCGTCGGTGAATGCGCCGCGCTCGTGCCCGAACAACTCGGACTCGGCCAGCGCATCCGGCAGCGCAGAACAATTCAGTTCTACGAGCGGTTCATCCGCCCGCGGTCCGTGCCGGTGAATCCAACGCGCAATCGCGGTTTTACCCGTGCCCGTTTCGCCCTCGATGAGGACAGGCGGAAGATGTCCGCTCAAACGTCGATCCGCCGCGGTGATTTTCGCGAGTTGCTCGCGCACGCCCGCGAGACTCTCGCCGAACACCAAGTCGCTTTCCTGCTCGCGGCGAAACTCGTCGGCCCGGCGGGCTTGGCGGCTCCGGCGGGCGTGGGCCAAACGCAGGGGCAATTCCTCGGGGTCGAAGGGCTTCACCACATAATCGGCCGCGCCCGCGCGCACCGCCTCGACGGCGCCCGCCACACCTCCTTCAGCCGTCATCACGACCACGCAGGTGGTGGGCGGAAACAATTTGTCCCGTAGCAAATCGGTGCCGCGACCATCGGGCAGATTGACGTCAATCACGGCAGCTTCGAAGGTGGTTGATTCCAACGCCTGCCGGGCGCCGGCGACTGTGCTCACCGCGGTGACCTCGGCGCCTTCCTTCTCGAGAAAACCCAGCAGCCGCTTGCGCAGCAACACCTCGTCTTCGAGCAGCAACACCGTGAGACCTGCGAGGGAAGATTTCGCCATCGGGCCAATGTGGCAGCCGGAGCGCCGTGCTCCATCAAAATTCGTTCACGCTCGCCAAAACGCCCCCGCCGAGATCCATGCCGCCTGCTTACTTCTGCGCCGCCACTCGCTCCAAGAGCGGCACGAGTTTGCTCAGCCGAATGCTGGGATGCGGCGTGGCGTCGAACAACGCGATGAACTTGTTGCGCCGCAGTGCCAGCAAGGCCCGAACGTCCGTTTGCTGCATCGCGGTCAGGCTATATTCCTTCGTCACCATGTCCAAATATGGCGTGACCGTGACCATCCAGTAGATGGAAGTCAGCGGCCGGTCCTGCGCCTTTTGGATGTCTTCGTCGGAGAGTGGGGCTCGCTCCGCCAGCCGCTTGGCGTCACGGGCACTTCGCTTTTTCTGGTTGGCGACCGATTTTTCCTGCTGCACCGGATTCAACCCCTTGAAAAACTCCCGTTCAAACTCGCCATTGATCTCATCGACCTGGGCCGAATAGGCCGCGATCTGCGGCCGGAGTTTTTCGATTTCCGCCACGAGTTTGGCCCGGTCCAGCTGGTTTTTTGCCTTGGCACCCCCGGCCTGCGCAACGTGGGCGGTGTATTCCTGCGCGAGCGCGGCCGGCGCGGGCGGAACCGTCTGGCGCGGCTCGGTCCAGACCCGCGCGCCATAGCCCGCGAGGAAGATCACCACGGTGAGGAGTGCTACGAAGATCCTCTGCGTCATAGCGCACCAGCGTCGGGATCGGCGGCGGCCTGCACCAGCGCGCGCCACTCGTCGAGGTTGCGAGCGTCAGCCGCGTCCACGTTGCGCTGGTGAAGGAAGAGGACGGCGCTCAGACACACGGCGGCAGTCGCCGCGCTGAGCGCAAAATGGCTGGCCAAAGAGGGAATGTCCGTCGCGACCCGCGCGGCGCGAAGCACGCGTTCGGCAAACCCTGGACGCAGCGAGCGCACGCCCCGGGCGAAAAACGCCCGCCACGTTTCGGTTTCGGGTCCACGGGCGGCACGAAGCGCACGATCGGCAAATCCGCCGTGCAGCTGCGCGGCCGCGTGCTCATTGAGCGCACGCCAGGCAAATGGTTCAGGCTTCATGTTCAGGTTGGTAATGCTCGCGAAGGTGTTCGCGCGCGCGGTGGAGGCGAGCTTTCACTGCGGCGACACTGGTGCTGAGAATTTCGGCGATCTCCGCGTGGCTGCGGCCTTCCTGGACGAGCGCCAGGAGCGCGCGGTCTTGCGGGCGCAATTGCGCGAGGGCATGCCGCAAGGCATCGAGCTCCTCCGAGTCCACGGCTCCCGGGGGCTCCGGGATATTTTCGTGCTCTTCGCCGAACGGCAGAAAAATTCGGCGCAGTTTTTGCCGGCGCAGTTGATCAATGCAGGTGTTGCGCGCGAGCCGAAACAGCCACGACTCAAATTGCGCCGGCGCCTGCAGCCGATCAATCGCGCGCACCATCTTGATGAAGACCTGTTGCGCCAAGTCCTCTACGTAATCGCTGCGACCGGTCATGGCGTAGACGAACCCCGCGATTCGGTGTTGATAGCTGATGATGAGCTCACGCTGGGCGGATTCTTCGCCCTTTTGAGCCCGCCGAACGAGATCGGCCAGCGCGGTCGTTGAAGTTGATTCCATGCGGAGCGCATTGGTGTGAGCAGCAAGACGCGGCAAACGCCAGAAAGATTCGGTGCCGCGCGCCATGACCTTGCCTTCGCGGCAACCTTCGCCTCCGCTGGGAGTCCGAACGAAATCCATGAAAAATCCGGCGCAAATTCCGCAACTCACTCCACTCTTGTTCGCCGCGCTCGCGCTGCTTGGCCTCCCCGGTTGCAACTCCCATAACGGCCCCCGCGACCTCATGATGGAAGAGGCGACCAAGCAGTCGGTCGAGCGCCCCGTGGCGATGCGCGGCGAAGGCACGTTGCTCGACGGCAAAGTCGTCGCCCTCGCCACCGTCAGCCGCGGCTTCGATCGCGGGGTGCGCGGCGGCCCGCGCGGGAAACGCGGCGACGGCGTCTATGATGACGCCAGACGCAGCAAGCGCGACGAGGCCGGGGCTTTCAGCGAAGTCTACAACATCGGCGGCTACGGCGACTCCGAAGAGGACCAAAAAGAGGCGATGGCGGAATACATGCGCCAAGCCCGCGCCCGCCGCGCGGCGGGCAGCCCGATGCCGCCCGTGACACTGCGCGTGCTATTCGAAAACAAAGGCACCGAGCCGATCGAGCTTGAGGTTACGGAGGTGAATTCCGATCTCGGCAATTTCGCGGTGCGTCCGCCCAAACTCACGATTGCGGGGGGCGAAAAGGGCGTGCTCGAGCCCATGATTTCCCAACTCGGCGTCACCAGTGACGAGATTCCGCTGAAGCTCGCGGTCCGCGCCGGCGGCAAAAAGGATCAGCTGGTCGTCGTCGTGAAAAACGTGCTCGCCGACTCCCTGCGCAAGGAATTCGAGCGCGCCCAAAAATAAGGCGAGGGCTTCGCCAATATCTAGTTCGCGCTGGATCGTCACGGTGATTTGTGACACGGTATCGTCCGTTAGCCGCGTCGCCCCACCCCGTCGCAACATGAAATGCCTCCCCGTTCAGGTCATTCTGTGGCTCGCCGTTTTTGGCTTGGCCGCCTGCAACCACGCCTCGAATCGTTCCAGCTACACCGCCCCGCGCGCGATCACTTATGCCCTCGCGGTGAGTGTCCGCGGCGGATTGCAACCGACGCCCGCGCAATGGGCCTCCCTGCAGGCCAAGTTCGCCAAGGATCTCGCCGCCGTGGGGGCCGTCCTCGTGACCGACATTTCCCTGGCCGATCGGATCATTCGCGTGGAATTTGTGCCGGACGAAACCGATCCCGAGGGCGCGGGAAGAGCGCTGGTCCTCAGCGTGCGAACCAATCCGCTGCGCAGTTCCGCTTCGGCCTCCAGTTTGGCTACCA
>JBDSGI010000380.1:0-3586 GCA_039919035.1 Opitutaceae bacterium | reverse complement strand
GCCGCGTAGTCGGCAAACTCCCGGTCGATGCGCGCGAAGAGCGGGGTGATCTTTTCGCGGCGGTCGTGCTCGGGGAAACGCGGCGGGGCATAGGGCGCGGCGGCGATGGCGGACGTGGCGGCGACGGCGACAAGGAAAACGACGAGTCCGGTCTTCATGTGGTGGCTGCGACTCTCAGCGCGGGGCGGCGGTGGTGTCGAATGCGTTCGCACTCGCGTCGGCGGCGCGGGCGATTTGCATCGGCGCATGAGACCATGGCTTGCGGTTCTGCTCGCGTTGGGGTTGACCGGGAGCGTGTCCGCGGCGGAGCGGTCGCAGGTGATCGCGTTGAAAATTACCGTGCTTTCAACCATGCTCGCCGACGGCGATGAGCTGGGCGAGTGGGGGTTTGCTGCTTTGATTGAGGCGGACGGGCGGACGGTTCTCTTCGATACTGGCGACCACTACGATGTCGTCCTGAGAAACGCGCAGTCGCTCAAGCTCGACCTCTCGACCGTGAGCGATGTCGTGCTCAGCCACTGGCACTCCGATCATGTGGGCGGCTTCATGGCACTTCGCCGCGCCGCGATGGAAAAGAATCGGGCCGCGCTCGGCCGCACCCATGTGGGCGAGGGATTCTTTGCCTCGCGGGTCGGCACGCCGCCGGGCGTCGAACTCAACCGGATGATTCTGACTCGCCCTGAATATGAGGCGGCCGGGGGCACGTTTGTCGTCCATGCGAAGCCATTCGAGCTGCTGCCAGGCGTGTGGTTGACCGGTCCGGTGCCGCGCCGGCACCCCGAGCGCAACTGGAGCGGGAATGCGCGCGTGAAGACCGCCGCGGGCGAGCGCGAGGACAACATCGCCGATGACATGGCGCTCATCGCCGACACGCCGCAGGGCCTCGTCGTCGTTACCGGGTGCGGGCACTCGGGCGTCGTGAACATCGTGGAGCACGCGCGGACCTTCGTGCGGCCCGCGCGCGTTCACGCGCTGATCGGCGGCATTCACCTGTTTCGCGCCGGCGAGGAAACACTGGCGTGGACCGCGGGGAAACTGCGGGAATTCGGCGTGGAGCATTTCATCGGCGCGCATTGCACGGGCGTCGAAACCGTTTACCGCTTTCGCCACGACCTCGGCCTCGATCGCGCACACGCTGTGGTCGGCGCGGTGGGGCAGACGTTCCAACTTGGCAAGGGCATCGACCCGCGGGCGATTGCGCGGTAACGTTGCGGTGCTCTGCGGTTGCCTCTGCTACTGGTGGAAAACACGTGCCTAGGTTTTCCGACTGCGAAAATTATGGGGTGTTGTGCTAACGAACCTCACCTACTTTGAGCCGCTAGTAACGCGCAAATGCGGGTTCTATCTACGGGAAAAATCACATTTGGGTTGGTGACCGTTTTCTTCCGTGGGCGCCGTTGCAACCGGCGAGCGAGAGGAAGCCGACGGCGGCCAAGCCGAGAAGCGATGCCGTCGCTTTCATCAGACGACGCTCGGTTCCAACAGCGTCAGGCTCGCCGTGGCGGTGTCGAGTTCGGCCTCGATGCCGATCGGAAGCGTGAACTGGTCTTTAATGTGGCCGAACGAGAGGCCGTAGATCACCGGAATGCCGAGATCACCGAGGCGTTCATTGACGACCTCGAGGACGGACGGGGATGGTTTCCCTTCTTTGGCGACACACCCGGAAAGCACCCCGACGGCGACGCCGGCGAGTGCGCGCAGATCGACGCTTTGGCGCAGTTGGGTGAGCATCCGGTCGATGCGATACGGTTCTTCATCCACATCCTCGAAGAAGAGAATCTTCCCCTGCGGCTGTTGCAGCGCCCACGGCGTGCCAGCGAGCGCGGTGAGCAGCGAAAGATTGCCGCCGATGAGCCGGCCGCGCGCTTTGCCCGACGTAACGACTGCCGTGCGGTAGAGGTCCGAGGGGTTCGCCCGGTTGGCGTCCGAGCCTTCCAACCGATAGGGCGCGGTCGGGTTCATCAGCAGGTTGAGGACATGCTCTTTTGCATAGTCCGAAAACGAGGACGAGCCGACCGGACCGTGAAACATCACGAGCCCGCATTTCTGGTAGATCGCCAGGTGCAGCGCGGTGATATCGGAGTAGCCGATGAGAATCTTCGGGTTGCGGCGGATGAGTTCGTAGTCGAGGTCCGGCAGGAGCCGGGGCGCGCCATCGCCCCCGCGCACGCACCACACGGCGCGGATTTCCGGATCGCCGAAGGCCCAGTGCAAATCGTGCAGGCGCTCGACCTCCGTGCCCGAAAACAGGCCGCGGTTCTCGCGCGCAAATTTTCCGACCTTGGTCTTGAAACCGAGACTTTCGAGCTTCCGGACCGCCCGATCGAAGGCGTCCGGTTTCAACCCGCTGGAGGGAGCGATGACGCCGATGGTGTCGCCGTGCGCGAGGCGCTTCGGCTTGAGGAGGGTCGTCGAGGCCGGCGGCGTCGGGCGGTTTTGACTCCACGTGGAACTGGCCAGCACGGGGAAGAGAGCGGAGCCTTTGAGCAGGTCGCGTCGATTCATCGGGGAGCGGTGAACCGGATCACGAGCGGGCGACGAGCGGCGACGAAAGGGAAACCCGAGCAGTAGTCGGCAATACTTACGCCTTCGGATATTCGTAGCCTTTGCGGTAGTCGCGGCGGAGGAGTTTGTTCGCGGCGGGGTCGCCGACGAACTGCTCCTTCGCGCCATCCCATTCGAGGCTGCGGCCGAGTTTGAGTGAGGCCATGCCGAGCAGAGCCATGTTCGTCGAGAGGTGGATCTCGCCGATATCGGCCACGGGCTTGATTTTTCCGTCGCTGCGGATGGCGGCGAGGAAATCGGCGAAGAGTTCTTTGATGTTCTGCGAGTCGGGAGCGTTGAGCTTCGGCTCCTCGGTCAGGACGGGGTCCTTCGCGTTGACGGGGTAGAAGGTCCAACCTTTCTGCCACGCCATGTGGAAGGTGCCTTTCGTGCCGTAGAAATAGCAGCCGACGTTTTCGCCCTTGTCGGTGTTGTTGCCGGCGAAACGGCGGTGCTCCCACTGCACGTCGAATTTGTCGAAGCTGAACGTCGCGAGCTGATGGTCGGGCGCATCGGTCGTCTGCTCCCGCGGCGTGAAGACCGCGGGGCCGGCGATCGGCCGGCCGCCGGTAGAGAAAATTTTCTTCGGGTATTTCTCGCCCGTGTTCCAGAGCACTTGGTCGAGCCAGTGGATGCCCCAATCGCCGAGCGTGCCGTTGGCGTAGTCGAGGTAGTTGCGGAAACCGCGCGGGTGGATGCCGCGATTGCCGGCGCCTTGCGTGGGGTTGCGCGGATCGCCGCCGTTGAACGGGCGCAGTGGAGCGGGGCCGCACCACGCGTCCCAATCGAGCTCCTTCGGCACCTCGACGGTCGGGAGCGATTTCTCGGGGCCGCCGCCATAGTTCACGAAGCAGCGCACCATGCCAATGTCGCCGGCCTTGCCGCTGCGGATGAAGTCGCGGCCGCTGACGTTGTGCGGCGAGATTCGGCGGTGCGTGCCCACCTGCACGACGCGGCCGGTGGCGCGCGCGGCGTTCACCATCGCGCGGCCCTCCATCACGGTGTGTCCGATCGGTTTCTCGACGTAAACGTGCGCGCCGGC
>JBDSGI010000379.1:0-8423 GCA_039919035.1 Opitutaceae bacterium | reverse complement strand
GGGTCTTGGCGGCGGCGATGTTCGGCCCGAGCGCGTTTGCCCAACTGGGTGCGCGCTCGACGGACGAATGGTTGAAGACGCTCGATTCGGCGAATCGCGTGGCGAAGCTCAAGGTGGACGAGGCGGTGGCGGCGCTGAAACTGCGACCTGCGAATGTGGTGGCAGATATCGGCGCGGGGTCCGGCGTGTTTACGCTGCCTCTGGCGAAGGCGGTTGCCGGGGGCGGGAAAGTCTACGCGGTCGATATCGAACCGGGGCTGGTTGAGCACATCGCGAAGAAGGCGCGGGAGGCGAAGGTGACCAATGTGCAGGGTGTGCTCGGCGAGTTTACCGATCCCAAGCTCCCGGCGCGCGATGTCGATGTGGCCTTCATCGCCGACGTGCTCCATCACATCGAGGATCGGGCCGGTTACCTGAAGAATCTCGCCACTTACCTGAAGCCCGCCGGGCGAATCGCGGTCATCGATTTTTTTCCCGAGCTCGGGCCGCACAAGAGTGACCCGAAACTCCAAGTGACGAAAGCACAGGCCAAGGCGTGGATGGAGGAGATCGGTTTCAAGCCGGTGGCGGAACACCGGCTCTACGAGGACAAGTGGTATGTGGAATATGGGCGTTAGAGTTGTGTTCCGACGAAGCTTGCCAGATCAGCGCGCCTAGTCGCGTCGCCCCTTGATGTAATCAAAACCGACAAACTGTCGGGATTCTTTTCGGAATCCTTGCCCGAGTGAATTCCTGTGCGGAACGGCGGGAACTTTATTCCACTGCAAGGCAGTTGCTTGAGGTCTTTCTTGAAGGTTAGGAATTAATTGGCTCCCGCACTGCTAGGTCGAGCTTCTCACTCGCATCTCAACCCACAGCTCCCTTCTACCATGTCCTCATTTATTATTCTTACCCTCGCTAGCGTTGCGCTCCCGCCCCAGAATGTTCCTGACACAGGTGCGACCGCCCTCCTGGCGGGACTTGGGATTGTTTCCCTCGGCTTGGCCGCCCGCTTCTTCAAGAATCGCAGGAAGTAACTCGCTGGGTTGGGTTACCGTTTAGTCGTCCGGGCTTTGTGCCGGGACGGCTTTTTTGTGACCATTTCGCATCAAGCCGATTATTCGGTTTTCTCTTCCTGTCGTGATTTGGCTCGTGGAAGGAAGGGCGCCCAAAGTCGTCTCCAAATTCCTTCGGGGTAATTGCTTTCGGCCGTCAGGCCAAAGCGCTCTGGTGCTTCACCGGTCTTCGGCCAATAAACGGTGCCGAATAGCCAGTCCCACACGACCAGGTTGACGCCGAAATTCTGACCGTTCCGCTGGTGGAATTGCACGTCATGATGCCAAGCGTGAAACCGCGGGGAGTTGATGAGATAGCGCAGGGGGCCCCAGTCCCAGTTCAAGTTCGCGTGACTGAGTTCCTGCACCACCACCGATGCGACCAGAATCGAAAAAATAATTTGGTCCGGCACCCCTAGCACCACGAGTGGCATATAAATCACCGCCTTGTAGATGATGATCTCGGCCCAGTGGGAGCGAAAGGACGCGGCCCAGTCGAGCTGCTCGCTGCTGTGATGCAGCTCATGCAGCCTCCAGAGCCAGGGCACGATGTGAAGGACCCGGTGAATGTTCCATTCCAAGAAGTCCTTGATCAGAAAGAACACGATGAACTGGCTCCACGACGGCCACCTGGAGATCAAGCTAAGTGATTCCGGAGGAGGAAAACCGAAGTGGGTAAACGCGGAATTGAACCACGCCACGAATTGGACGGTCGCGATCGCGAGCATCCAGCTCACGTATTGCATGTTGAACACCATCCAAAAAAGATCCTGCACGAAGCCCGCCCGAAGGATCTCTTGGGACCGCCGCCAGGGAAACAGCCGTTCCAGCGTGAACATCACCGCTGAAATCAGGAGCAGCCAGAAATAGAACTTAAGATAAAGGGGCATTTTTTTACGCGCCGATTTTTGCTCCGGCGAGGCCGCCGAACAATTGGTCGGGATGGTGCTGCGGCTTGGATGAAGTGCAAGAAGCAGGTCGTCGTGGCGTAAATTCCGTTCTTGTCGCCCGCGCCGGTGGCCCCGTGACTGAGGTATGAGCGCCCGCCGCGTTGTTTCTTTTCACTACACCCTTCGCGACCCGGGTGGTCGCGTGCTCGATTCCTCGGCCGGAGGCGACCCGGTGAGCTATCTCGAGGGGGCGGGTCAAATTATCGATGGGCTTGACGAACAGTTGCGCAGCGCCGCCGCAGGCGTGAAGTCGCGCGTGACTGTGCCGGCGAAAAAGGCCTACGGGGAACGCGACCCGGCGCAGGTGCAACGCGTGAAGCGCGGGTTGCTGCCCTTCGAGGGCGAGCTTGCCGTGGGGGACCAATTTCAAACCGGCCCGGACCGCGCCGATCCGGTGGTGACGGTGGCGGGGATCGACGGCGACGAGGTGCTGCTCGACGCGAACCATCCGCTGGCGGGCGTCGACCTTACTTTTGATGTCGAGATCGTGGCGGCGCGCGAGGCAACCGCAGAGGAGCTGAGCCACGGTCATGCGCATGGCGGTAGTGCAGGCGGCTGCGGGTCGGGTTGCGGGTGTCACTGAGGTCGCGGATAATTTGTCGAAGACCTGAGATCGCGCTCGACTAGGTGGCGGCGGGCAAAACGATAGGGTTGTTCCCCGTTGGGCGGGCCTACCGTCCACCCTGCATGCCCCGCCCCACCGCCATTGCCATTGCGGCCCATCCCGATGACATCGAGTTTACGATGGCGGGAACGCTGCTGCTCCTGCGGGAAGCCGGATGGGAAACCCACTATCTCAACATCGCCACCGGTTCAGGCGGCAGTTTGGTGCACGTCGCGCCGGCGTTGAGGCGGATTCGGCGCGCAGAAGGGAGGGCGGCAGCGCGGGCGCTCGGCGCGACCTTTCACGAAAGCGCGACCGACGATCTGGAGATTCTCTACAGCGTGCCACTGCTGCGCTGGCTCACCGGCGTGATTCGGACGGTGAAGCCGACGATTGTGCTCACGCACCCGCCGGCGGACTACATGGAGGATCACACCGAGGCGTGCCGGCTCGCGGTGTCGGCGACGTTTGCGCGCGGCGTGAAGAATTTTGTTTCCGCGCCACGTCGCGCCGGCTGGACGGGCGAGACGACGATCTACCACGCGATGCCGCACGGTTTGCAGGATGGTTTGCGGCGGCGGGTGACGCCGGGGTCGTTTGTGGACACTACCACGGTGCAGGCGACCAAGCTCGCCGCGCTCGAATGTCACGTTTCGCAGCATGCCTGGCTGCAGGCGACGCAAGGGATGAACTCCTACCTGCGCACGATGGAGGCGAAGTCCCGCGACGTCGGCCGCATGTCGCGACGATTCGAGCATGCGGAAGGTTGGTGGCGGCACTCGCACATGGGTTTCACCGCCTCCGCCGACGCCGATCCGTTGCGTGATGCGCTCGGAGAAAAATACCGCATCAATCCGGCGTTCGAGCGGCTGTGCCGCGCCTAACCTTTTCCTGAAAATTCTTATCCCGATGAAAACTACCCACTGGCTGCTCGGCCCTGTTTCGTTCGTTGCGCTCACCGTCGGCTCGATCGCCGCGGAGACTGCTCCACGTGCCATGATCGACGCGACGGGCACGGGGCCGGGGTGGCGGGCGCTCGGTGCGGCGGACTTCGCGTCCGTCAACAGCGCGGCGGACACTTGGGCGTGGAAAGCGGATGGCCTGCACTGCACCGGGCTTCCGGTAAGCGTGCTCCGCACCGCGAAGGAATACGTGAACTTCGAGATGGTCGTCGAGTGGATGCACCTTAAACCCGCTGGTAATTCCGGGGTTTTCGTCTGGGCCACGCCGGCTTCGATCGAAAAGCTTACCCGGGAAGCCAAGCCCGGCCTGCCCGACGGCATCGAGGTCCAGATTCTCGACCATGGCTACACCGAGCTCTTCAAGCAGAAGAACCCCGCGCGCGCGCCCGACTGGTTCACTACCAACGGCGATGTCTTCGCCGTGCGCGTGAAGCTCAACCATTTCGAGCCCCGCTCGCCCAACGGCAGCCGTAGTTTCCCGCGCAAAAATCTCTCCAAGGGCGCGGGCGAGTGGAACCACTACTACATCCGCGCGATTAACGGTGAACTCCGCCTCTGGGTAAACGGTGAGGAGGTTTCCGGTGGCAACGGCGCCGATCCCGCGCGCGGGTTTCTCTGCCTCGAGTCGGAAGGCTCCCCGATCCACTTCCGCACGCTGCGGATTCGTGAGCTGCCGTGAGGTATTCGGACCCGCGATGAATCCCCCCTCACCGATTTCACCCGCCGCGTCGAATCCGGCCGCGCGTTTGGTGTCCCTCGATGCTTTTCGCGGCTTCATCATGGTTTGCCTCGCCTTCGGCGGCTTCGGCCTCGCGGGCACGGCGCGCAATCACCTGAAGGCTGATCCGGCCTCCGTGTTTTGGAAATTCACCGCGTGGTTCTGGGAACACGGCGAGTGGGTGGGGTGCAGTTTCTGGGATCTGATCATGCCGGCGTTTACCTTCATGGTCGGAATGGCGATGGCGTATTCCTACCTGCGGCGGCAACGCGAGGGCCACACGACCGCGCAGATGTTTCGCCACGCGTGCGTGCGCGCCCTCGTTTTAATCGCGCTCGCGGTTTTTCTGACGACCGGGGATGGCAAGGAGACGCGGTGGATCTTCACCAACGTCCTCGCGCAGATCGGGCTCGGCTATCCGCTGCTGTTTCTCTGCTGGAACCGCGGCTGGCGCGTGCAGGCGCTCGCCGCCGCCGCCGCGCTCGGCCTGACGTGGATCGCGTTTGTCGCTTATGGTGGCACGGGCGCGCTGGGGCCGGGTGTCACTGCGGAGTGGGCTGTGCGGCATCAGGCGGACCTCGCCGCCGCCTGGCATAAGAACGCGAATATCTTCCACCTCTTCGACACGTGGTTTCTTAATCTCTTCCCGGCGTCGAAGCCCTTCGCGTTCAATGAGGGCGGCTACCAAACGCTCAACTTCCTCCCGAATCTCGCCACGATGATCTTCGGTCTCATGGCGGGCGAGTGGCTGCGCTCCGCGACCGAGCCGGCACGGAAGCTCCGGGGCCTGTTGCTCGCTGGCGGTGCATTGCTCGCGATCGGTTACGGGCTGGATGCGCTCGGCCTCCTCCCCGCGGTGAAACGCATCTGGACGCCGTCGTTCGGCCTGCTTTCAACGGGGTGGTGTTTGCTGATGCTGGCGGCGTTCTACTGGGCGATCGAGCTGCGCGGGTGGACCCGCTGGGCGCAATTTTTCGTCATCGCCGGGGCGAACTCCATCGCGCTCTACTGCATGGGGCAGCTAATGAAGGGCTGGGTCGGCGCGGTGTGGCGCGCGCACTTTGGGCAGAAATTCTTTCAGCTCGCCGGCCCGCTGTGGGAACCAACGATTCGCGGCATCGTCGTCGGTTTCACCCTCTGGGCCGTCTGCTGGTGGCTGTGGCGCCGCAAGATTTTTATCCGAATTTGATTCCGCGAAACATTTTCCATGCCCCGTCCAAAATCTTCCCTCGCCCCCGATTGGTGGGACTACACCACCCTCGATCGCGAACTCATCGCCGAGGCTGCGGCGCTTACGCCGGAGAAATTGCGCCGGCTGTCCCGGCCCGGTTTCAAGGTCGTGTTTCACGATACGCTCGAGGATTTCTACTGCGCGGAGGCGCTGGAATATATCCACGCGTGGAAGCAGGCAACCCCCGATAACCCGGCCGGCATTTGCGGTCCGATCGGGCCCACGGAACAGCTGCCGCTTGTCGCGCGCATCGCCAACGAACTCGGCCTCAACCTCGGGAGCGCGCACTTCTGGGGCATGGACGAGTGGGTGATCGACGGCGCCTCCGTCCCCGTCACTCACCCGCTGTCGTTCGAGCGGGCGGATCGCGAAATGTGTTTCAACCGCATCGACCGCCGACTCGTGATGCCCGATGCGAACCTGCATTTCCCCGCCGCCGACACGCGTGCCTACCGCGCTTCGTGGGACGCCGGGGTGCGCTGCGTCGTGATGCAGGGCGGGCAGGGCGACATCAAACACTGGGCCTTCAACGACCCGCTGCCGCGTCGCGGCAAATACAAGGACGCCCCGCCGCCCGCCGCCGATTACCGCAAGCTCACCACGCGCGTCGTCGCTCTGCATCCCGTCACCATCGCGCAGAACGCCCGCACCTCGGGCGGCGGCAACGTCACGCTCGTGCCGACGCAGGCCGTGACAGTCGGGCCCGCCGAGACGTGGCGCGCGGAGAAAGTCTCCATCTGGCACGCTGGCGCCCACGATAATCCCTTCGGCCAGCGCCTGACCGCCCTGATGATCTCGAAGGGAATCGTGGACACCTCCGTGCCCATGTCGCTGCTCGCCGACCATCCCAATGTGCAGTTCAACTATTACCGCGGTGGACTCGGCAGTTGCGCGATCGAAATGCATTGAGCGTCGGGCTTCCTCCGTGTTCTAAGAATCTTTCCCCATGAAAACCCGCCTTCTCATCCTCCTCGCTTCCGTCTCAGTCGCTCTCGCCTCCACCGTTTGCGCCGCCGACCGCGGCTTCGTCTCGCTCTTCAACGGCCGCGATCTCACCGGCTGGAAAACCCCAGTGGGCGACAACGGCCATTGGAAAGTCCTCAACGGCGTGATCGATTACGACGCCCGCAGCGAGGCCGCCGTCGACAAAAACCTCTGGAGCGAGAAGGAATACAAGGACTTCACCCTTCGGATCGACTGGCGCATCAAGGAAACCACCGGCCTCTACAACATGCCCACCGTCCTCCCCGATGGTTCGCACAAAAGGGGGCCCGATGGCAAAGACATCATCACCCCCACGCCCAATGCCGATTCTGGCATCTACCTCCGTGGTTCGAGCAAGGCCCAGCTCAACATCTGGTGCTGGCCCATTGGCTCCGGCGAAGTTTACGGCTACCGCATGGATCAAAAAATGCCGCCCGCCGTCCGTGCCGGTGTCACCCCAAAGGTCCGCGCCGACAAACCGGTCGGCGAATGGAATACTTTCGAGATTACCATGAAGGGCGACCGTCTCACCGTCGTCCTCAACGGCAAGACTGTGATCGAAAACGCCCAGTTGCCCGATGTTCCGGCGACCGGCGCGCTCGCCCTCCAGCATCACGGCGGCTTCACCAACGGTAAATACAACGCCGCCTCCAGCCTCGTTCAGTTCCGCAATATTTCGATCAAGGAGCTGTGATTCGCCCGTTCGCCTTGGGAAAAAACTCCATTTTTTGTCAGCGCGAGGAGCGTAGCGACGTGGCGATCCCTCTGAGAGTAGGGCGGGTCTTTGACCCGCTCATTCATGCTCGGAAGTCGGGGCAGAGCCCTGTCTTACTCTCAAACGACTGCCGTCCCTTGGGTAATTATTAATAATCTCTCTCCCAAAACCCCATGACTGCCCTGTCCCAATCCGCCCTCAAGGTCCGGCTCTGCGTCTTCATGTTTCTCCAGTATTTCATCTGGGGTGCATGGTATGTGAGCATGGGCACCTACCTCGCCAACACACTCAAGTTCGAGGGCACCGAAATCGGCCTCGCCTACGGTGCCTTCGCTATCGGCGCGATGATCTCGCCGTTCCTCGTCGGTCTGATCGCGGACCGCTACTTTGCCTCCGAGAAACTCCTCGCCGTCTTTGGCGTTCTCGGCGGCGTGGTGATGTGCCTGCTCCCGCGCTGCACGACTTTCTGGTCGTTCTACCCGATGCTGATTCTTTACTGCGCCCTCTACGTGCCGACGCTCGCGCTGGGCAACTCGCTTTCGTTGCACCATCTCGGCAACGCCAAGGTGGATTTTCCGCGCGTGAAGATGCTTTCCGCCGTCGGCTGGATCGCGGGCCTCTTTGGCCTGCAGTATATCGCCGACGCGCAGTCACCCACCCAATTTTACATCGCGGGTGCCGCCTCCGTCGTCTTTGGGTTGTTTTCGCTCACGCTGCCGCACACGCCGCCGCGGAAGACCGGCGCCAACGTCAGCCTCGGTGAAATCCTGGGGCTCGACGCGCTGGCGCTCCTGAAGAAACCGTCGTTCGCGATCTTCATCGCGTGCATGTTTCTCATCTGCATTCCGCTCTACTTCTACTTCGTAAACCTCGGGGTTTATCTAACGCAGCTGAAATGGGAGGGCATGCTCGTGAAGACGTCGCTGGCGCAGGTGTCCGACTTGGTCTTCTTCCTGTTGCTGCCGCTTTTCCTCAGCAAGTTTGGCTACAAGATCACCATCTTCATGGGCATCCTCTGCTGGGTGCTGCGCTACGCCGCGCTGAGCGGCAGTGTGGCCGCGGGCGAGCAACAGACGATGCTGGTCTTCACCGCCATCTTGCTGCACGGCGCGTGCTACGATTTTCTCTTCATCGCGGGACAGCTCTACGTGGACGAGCAGGCCAACGAGCGCATGCGCGGCGCGGCGCAGGGGCTCATCGCCTTTATTCTGTGGGGGCTCGGTGC
>JBDSGI010000378.1:0-5663 GCA_039919035.1 Opitutaceae bacterium | reverse complement strand
TTCCGTCGAGGCGGTGGCGTTGGAAGCCCTGCCGGAAGCCAGAGAAACAAGCTCGGCGATGGGCCGAAATCTCGACGGCTGCCGGATCGGTTTCGATTTGGGTGGAAGCGATCGCAAGGCCGCCGCCCTCATCGATGGCAAGGTGGTTTTTTCCGAGGAGATTACGTGGGACCCCTATTTCCAATCTGATCCGGCTTATCACATCGAGGGCGTGCATGATTCGCTCCAACGGGCGGCGGCGCATTTGCCCCGGGTCGACGCCATCGGCGGCAGCGCGGCAGGCGTTTATGTGAACAACGAAGTGCGCGCGGCGTCTCTGTTCCGTGGGGTGCCGGCGGGGTTGTTCGAAACCCATGTCCGGCGAATGTTTTTCACGCTGCAGGAGCGGTGGGGTGGGGTGCCGTTTGAAGTGGTGAACGACGGCGAGGTCACCGCGCTCGCCGGCTCAATGGAGATGGCGGACAACGCGGTGCTCGGCGTCGCGATGGGCACAAGCCAGGCGGGCGGCTATGTGACGCCGGCGGGCGGGATCACCTCGTGGCTTAACGAACTCGCGTTTGCCCCAGTGGATTACCGTGCGGAAGCGCCGCGCGACGAGTGGTCGGGGGACCGGGGTTGCGGGGCGCAGTATTTTTCGCAACAGGGCGTCGGCCGGCTGGCCACGCGGGCTGGCTTCGGATTCCCGGCCACGATGCCGCTGCCCGAACAGCTCGTCGCGGTGCAGCAGGCGCTGGGGGACGGCAACGCCCGCGCCCGCGAAATCTACGAGTCGATCGGCGTGTGCTTCGGCTACGCGATCGCGCACTACGCGGAGATTTACGAGTTGAAAAACATTCTCGTGCTGGGTCGCGTGACCTCGGGTGCCGGCGGCGAGATTTTGCTGGCCCGCACCGCGACCGTCCTTCGCGCGGAATTCCCGGAGCTGGCCGAAGAAATTCGGCTCCGCATGCCCGACGAAAAGAACAAGCGCCATGGGCAGGCGACCGCGGCGGCGAGTTTGCCGGCGTTGCGCTCAAGGTCCTGAACGGCGCCGCCTGCGCGACGGCCGACATGCGTTCCGACATCTTGATCGTTGGCCAAGGGCTGGCCGGGACGCTGCTGGGGTGGGAGTGCGAACGGGCCGGCATTTCCTTTCACATCGCCGATTGTGGTCACGCGACAGCGGCGAGCCGCGCCGCCGCCGGGATGATCAATCCGGTCACCGGCCGCCGGCTGGTGAAGGGCTGGCGAGTGGAGACTTTGCTGCCGAATGCCCGGGCGGCCTATGGTGCGATCGAACAGGCGCTCGGCGTTCCGCTGTGGCGGGAGATGCGGGTGCGGCGGAGCTTTGCCAATGCGCGGGAGCGCGCGATTTTTGCCGACAAATTTTCCCGGGGCGAACTCGCCCCGTATGTGACCGCGGGCGATGAACACGGCTGCTGGATCGAGGGCGCAGCGCACGTGGACATCGGCCGATTACTCGTGGCCTCCCGCGCGCGCTGGCGCGCGGCGGGACGATTGACGGAAGCGCTCGTCGAGCGAGACGCGGCGCTGGCGGCTCACGATTTGGTGATCGATTGCACCGGGCGCGCGGCGGCGCAGGCGGACGAATTTGATTTTGCGTCGTGGGAGTTTTCCAAGGGTGAGCTGCTCGCCCTTGCGGTCGAGGGTTTGGATCCGGGCGTGATTCTGAATCGCCGCCAGTGGGTGCTGCCGAAGTCCGCCGGCGTGGCGTGGGTGGGCGCAACGCACGAGCCGGGCATAACCGACCCGCAGCCGACGCCGGCGGCTCGCGATTCACTGGCCGAGGCGGCGGCGGAAATCCTCGGACCGGGCCGGCCGTTTGCGATCACGGGGCAGCGCAGCGGCATCCGCGTGGTGCTACCGGACAAGTGTCCGGTGGCGGGTCGCCACCCGAACAATCCGCGCCTCGGCCTGATCAACGCCCTTGGGGCCAAGGGCGTGCTGTGGGCCCCGTGGCTGGCGCGGCAGTGGCTTAATCACCTGAAAGAAGGCGTGCCGTTCGATCCCGCGATCGACGTGAGGCGGCTTGTGCCTTGAGCACACGCCATGGATGAGCCTGGTCGCAGGATTCTGCGGTTGGGCGTGGTTTCTCCGGTGTTCGTCGCAGGAAGAATGTTTCCCGCTTGAGTCGCGCCGGTGGGGACGGGATGAACCGGGGCTCATGCGGCACCGCTGGATTAGGATCTCCGTTTTTGTGCTGGGGTGGGGGGTTCTGGGCCTGGTGCTCACGCTGGAACTCTATTTCAACCTGCGGGCCGGCGGGATGACCATGCACGGCGATGGCCGCGGGCAGATGACGGTGAACTTCGGCGAAGTGGCGCTGGCCCAGTTTGGCCGCACGCTGCTGTGGGCGGGGCTGGCGCTGCCCATCCTCCGGCTGCGCCGGGCGATCCCGCTCAGTCGCGGGCGCTGGTGGGGCGGCGTGAGTTTTCACTTGGCCGCGAGCTTCGTGGTGATGGCGACCTATTATCTTGGTCGCATCTTTGTCTTCCATCGAGTGTGGGAGGAGGCTCAAGGGGGCTTTTGGGAAATCGCCCTGACGGGGTTCTACGGGCGCAACATTATCGACATGGGCTACTACTGGGCGGTCATCGCGGTGGGCTACAACCTTGAGATTTATCACCGCTACAAGGATCAGGCGATCCGGACGGCGCAGTTGGAGGCCCGGTTGGTCGAGACCGAATTGAAGGCATTGCGGGAGCAGCTCCGGCCGCATTTTCTTTTCAATACCCTGAACACGATTTCGATTCTGATTCGGGAAAACAAGAACGAGGCGGCTGTAACTTTGATCGCGCGGCTGGGTTCTTTACTGCGCATGACGCTCGATAACACCCGCGTGCAGGAGGTCACCCTCCGGGAGGAGGTGGATTTTCTCGGGCGCTACGTCGATATTCAGAAGGCACGTTTTTCGGATCGACTTGATGTTGCGGTGACGATCGAGCCAGCGGCGCTGGAGGCGCGGATTCCCCATCTGCTGCTCCAGCCGCTGGTGGAGAACGCGATTATTCATGGCGTGGCGCCGAAGTCGGGTCTCGGCCGCGTCGATGTTTTGGGGCGCGTGGAGGAAGGGCGGCTCCACCTTGAGGTGCGCGATGATGGCCCGGGCCTCTCCGCAACGGTGCAGCCCGGACGCGAAGGCGTCGGTCTTGCCAACACGCGCGAGCGACTCGCCAAACTCTATGGCGCGGAAGGCCGGCTCACTGTGAACAGTGTGGCAGGTCGGGGCGTGTGCATCCAAATCGAGCTTCCGTTTCGCCCATGAATACCTCCCTCGTCTCGCCTCACTCCGACGAACCAGTCCATTCCGGGCTTCGCGCGTGATCGCCGATGACGAGCCGACGGCCCGGCGCGGCGTGCGCCTGCTCCTGGAGCGCGACGGTGAGGTGGAAATTGCGGGCGAGGCGGCGAACGGGCCCGAGGCAGTTGCGCTGATTCGGGGGCAAAAGCCGGACATGGTTTTCCTCGACGTGCAGATGCCGGGGGCGGATGGCTTCGAGGTGCTCGCGCAATTACCCGCCGCGGCGCTACCCGTGGTTATTTTTGTCACCGCTTTCGACGAGCACGCGCTGCGCGCGTTCGAGGTCAACGCCGTGGACTATCTGCTCAAACCCTACGATGACGCGCGCTTTGCTGCCGCGCTTCACCGGGCGAAGACAGAGGCCCGGCGGCGGCACGCGGACGAGGTTGGCTCCCGCCTCGCGCAGCTGCTCAATTTTATTCAATGCGGCCGCGATCGGCGCGAACCCGTGCCGCCGAAGAACGGCGACCGCATTTTGCTGAAATCGTCCGGGGAGATTTTCTTTCTAAAGGCCGAGGAGATCGACTGGATCGAGGCGGAGGGCGATTACATGAAGTTCCACGTCGCCGGACGCGCCTACCTCATGCGCGAGACGATGGTTCGCCTGGAAGCCCGCCTCGATGCGCGCCGCTTCATTCGCATCCACCGCTCCACCATCGTGAACCTCGACCGGGTGCGAAAACTCAGTCCCACTTTCGCCGGCGAATACGCCGTGGTGCTGCACGACGGCACGAAACTGAAACTCAGCCGCGGCTACCACGAGCGGATCGCCGCGCTCCTGATGCAATCCCTGTAGGCCGGCGCGGCGGTTTGGACAAGGGGGCGCGGCGGCGAACGTAGTGCGCCGATTTTTCACCGCAAAGTTTGGGCCGTTGGTCGCAAACCTGAAACTTGGTGCGGTCGGTGGCGCTTATTGGAGTGTGCTGAAACTGCCCCGCTGCATCACCCTCCTGCTCCTCGTTGCGGTCGCGCCCCTGCTGCGGGCCGATCGGTCCTTGGATCAGGCCTGCCTGGCCCAATCGGTGTTGGGGGCCGAAGTCTGGTCGCGACTCATCCGCATCGAAAACCGGACGGTCGGGGGACCCTACCCGCGCAATCTGCACGCGCTGGTGTTCGAACTAGCGGGAATACTCTGGTTCTACGCGGCGACGGACGGCACCCAGAGTTTCTCCCTGCATTTGGGCCGGCTGGAGGAGGAGAAGGCCGACTTCGGGTCGCTCTTGCGCGCTATCGATCCGGGCTTCACGCGCTGGTCGGAGGTGAAGCCAAAGCTGCCTGTGATTGCCTCGCGGCGAGGCCAGTTGAGCAACGGCTGTTTCATTGAGAGCGTCGCCGAGCTGCGCGCGCGCCTCGCTCGGGGTGAACGCGTGGATCGACCGCAGCTGCTCTCGTATTACGAGGAGACCAGCGCCGGGCTGCATGGCCACACGGTGCTGGTGTTGGGCCGCGGCGCTCACTGGGAAATCTTCGATCCGGGCCGGCCCACCGCACGACTTTCGGTTACCAAGCGCGACGGCGCGGACGCACTGGCGCTCGCGCGCGCCCTGGAGGGGAGTGGCGTGGTCAAGGCGCGGTCTATTCAACTCGATTTCCTTGCCGCCGCGCGCGAGGCCGGCATCGGCGCGATCGCTTCGAAGGCGGGAAGCGTCGATGAGCGACCGGGCCGATCCTAGGCGCGGAGCGTGCGCGTGAAATTTGGCTCGGCACTCGCCGGGTCGTGATCGAATCTCGCGCCGTGACGACCCCGTCACGCTGCTTCGTCACCGCTCGAAACTTCCCATGTCGTTCCACCGCCTTCGCCACCTTTTCCCGCTCGCGCTGTTGTTTTGCGCGGGCTGTTTCGCCGCCGCACCGCTGCCGAAGGTCATGCTCCTCACCGGCCAGTCCAGCAAGTATCACGACTGGACGAAGATTTCGCCGCTCGTGAAAACCTATCTCGACCAAACCGGATTGTTCGCGGTCGATGTCGTTACGACCCCGCCGACGGGTGCCGACATGGCGCGCTTTGAGCCAAAATTTTCCGGCTACGCGGCGGTCGTGATGGTTTACGAGGGTGCGGAGTGGCCGGCCGCGACGAAAGCGGCTTTTGTGGACTATATGAAGAAGGGCGGCGGCCTCGTGGTGATTCACGATACGGACAATGCGTTTCCGTTTTGGGCCGAGTGGAACGAGATGATTGGCGTCGGCGGTTGGGGCATGAAGCCCGACGGCAACATCGGCGCGCGCAACGAATCCTTCGGCCCGATGATCCGCTGGCGCGACGGCAAGGTGGTCCTCGACGCCACCACGCCCGGCAACGCCACGCATCCCACCCGCCACGATTTCCCGGTCGTCACCCGCACGCCCGACCACCCGATCATGA
>JBDSGI010000377.1:0-10458 GCA_039919035.1 Opitutaceae bacterium | reverse complement strand
GCGACTGTCGGCCCGCTTTGCGTGGTTGAGGCCGGCGCGGTGCTTGGCGAGCGCGTCCACGTTCAGGCGCAGGTTTTTGTCGGACGCAATGCCAGCATCGGCGACGATTCCTGGCTGATGCCGGGCGTCGTCCTTGCCGCCGAATGCGTGCTCGGCCGGCGCGTCCGCCTTCAACCGGGCGTCGTCATCGGTTCCGATGGCTTCGGCTACGAATTTGTGCAGGGCCGCCACGAAAAGGTTCCCCAAGTCGGCGCCGTCGTCATCGGCGACGACGTTGAGATCGGCGCCAACACCACCATCGATCGGGCCCGGTTTAGCCGCACGTTCATCGGCGAGGGCACCAAAATCGACAATCTCGTCCAAATTGCTCACAACGTCGTCATCGGCCGCCATTGCCTGATCTGCGCGCAGGTCGGGATTTCCGGCAGCACCACCCTTGAGGATTACGTTGTGCTGGGAGGTCAGGCCGGGATCAGCGGTCACATCACCATCGGAAAGGGCGTGAAGGCCGGCGGGCGCGCCGGCATCACCAGCGATGTCGCCGCCGGAAGCTTCGTGAACGGCACGCCGGCCATTCCCTACCTACTCGAGCGTCGACTGGTCGTGTTGCACCACCGCCTGCCGGAGATTTTCAAGCGGGTGGCTGCGCTCGAGGAGCAGCTCATTGACGCAAAAAAGACTTCCTCCTGAGTCCCGCCCGCCCAACATCCCGCCATCCCATGAGCGAATCGCGGCTAAAGATTTTTACCGGCAACTCCAATCGCGCTCTCGCCGAGGCGATGTGCAAATCAATCGGCGAGCCGCTGGGCGAGGCCACCGTGACGAGTTTCCCCGACGGCGAGTCGTTCGTTAAAATCAACGAGAACGTCCGCGGGCACGACGTTTTTATCATCCAGTCCACCTGCCCGCCGACCAACCACAATCTCGTCGAGCTCCTGATCATGATCGACGCCGCCCGCCGCGCGTCGGCCAACCGCATCACGGCCGTGCTGCCGTTCTACGGCTACGCGCGCCAGGATCGCAAGGACCAGCCGCGCGTGCCGATTACCGCGAAACTCGTGGCCAATCTCCTCGTCGCCTCCGGTGCGAATCGCATCCTCACGATGGATCTGCACTCGCAGCAGATTCAGGGCTTCTTCGACATTCCGGTCGATCATCTCTACGCGTCGCCGGTTTTCTTTGCGCACCTCGCGGACATGAAGCGGGAGAATCTCGTCGTGTGCTCGCCGGATGTCGGCGGCATGAAGATGGCCGCCGCCTATGCCGACGCGTTGGGCGCCGGTCTTGCGCTCGTCGCGAAGAAGCGCACCAGTGCCACTAACGTCGAGGCGATTAACGTGGTGGGCGACGTCGCGGGCTGCGACGTGCTGCTCGTGGACGATATCACGGAGACCGCCGGGACGCTGTGTGCCGCCGCCAAAATCCTCCGCGCTCACGGTGCGCGGAGCATTCGCGCCGCCGTCAGCCACTGCATCCTCAACGAAGTTGCCATCGATCGGATCAAGAGCGGATTGATCGACGAACTGATTACCACCGACTCCACGCCGATCAACACGCATGGCCTACCGATTCGCGTGCTCAGCATTGCGCCGCTGCTCGGTCAGGCCATTCAGCGCATCAACAGCAACGAGAGCGTGACCGGACTGTTTCGCGTGAAGGGGTTCTGATCTCCGTGTTGCGGTTGCCGCCGCCGTGAGTTGCCCTTTGTCGCCATGAACGCTTCGCGCTTTTTCCGCTTCGTTTTGATTCCACTCGCCGTGAGCGGTGGGTTGCTCGCCGCGAGCGCGAAGAAAACCCCCAATCCGGCGATCCCGTCGGCGCAGAAGCCGTCCGTGCGCGTCGATGTTTCGCCAGTCGGCGAGGGCGTGAAAAGTGGTCCGGTGGTGAGCTACGCCGATGTGCTTGAGCCTGCGCAAAAAGCGGTCGTCTCCGTTTATTCAACGAAGATTATCAAGGAGCGCTTCACGATAAATCCCTTTTTCCGCCAGTTCTTCGGCAACGTCCCCGATCAGGAGCGCGAGAGCCGGCAGGAAGGACTGGGCTCCGGCGTGATCGTCACGGCCGATGGTTACGTGCTCACGAACAACCACGTGGTTGAGGGCGCCGACGAGTTGAAGATCACGCTCGCCGATGATCGCGATTTCATCGCCAAGGTCATCGGCCGTGACCCGAAAACCGATGTCGCCCTGTTGAAGATCGATGGCACCGGTCTACCCACGGTCACGCTGGCGGACAGCGACCAGCTGCGCGTCGGCGACATCGTCTTCGCGGTGGGCAATCCGCTCGGCGTGGGGCAGACGGTCACGATGGGCATCATCTCCGCCAAGGGCCGGAGCAAACTGGGCTTGCTCGACAGCGTCTCTGGCTTCGAGGACTTCATCCAGACCGACGCCGCGATCAACATGGGCAATTCCGGCGGGGCGCTCATCGACGCGCGCGGTCGTCTGATCGGGATTAACAGCGCCATCATTTCCCCGTCGCGCGGCAACATCGGGATTGGGTTCGCCATCCCGATCAACCTCGCCGCCTTCATCATGAACAGCCTGGCCGAATATGGCAGCGTCGCGCGCGGCACGCTCGGCGCACGGGGAGATACCGTGACTGCGGATGTCGCGGAACAACTCGGACTACCCAAAACCACGCGCGGCGTAATCGTGACTGAAATCGATCCGGACAGCCCGGCGGAGGCGGCCGGCTTGGAGCGGGCCGACGTGATTCTCGCCATCAACATGCACCCGATTCGCAGCGGTGAGGAGCTGCGCGTCGTGCTCTCCCAGATCGCGCCAGAGGCACCGGTGGCCATCAAGGTCATGCGTGACGGGTCGGAGCGCGTTATCAAAGCGACCTTGGGCAATGTTATCGAGAGCCCCAATCAGCTGCTCGACGGTGTCGATGTTGCGCCGCTCACGGCTGAGGCGCGCCGCCGCCTCGGCATCCGCGACCAGCGCATCACCGGGCTCCTGATCACGGGCGTTGCCAAGGAGTCGCCGTTCCGCGATCAGCTCGCGCCCAACATGATCATTCTGGAACTCAACCGGTCCCCGGTGCCGGACCTGAGTGGCGCGCGGGAGAAACTGGTGGCCGGCCGCAACCTCCTCGCGATTTTCGATGGCCGTTCGGTTCGGTATGTGGTCGTCAGTGTGACAAAATAAATCAGCTGCCGGGTTTCTGCACCGAAATCTTTGCCAGTGCCTCGGGCACGGCGTCGGCGGCGTAAGTGGGGAAGCTCAGCTCGAGTAGCGACACGGCCGGCACCTCGAATTGGGCGCTACCCGCGCTACGATCGACCAGCATGGCGACACCGGCGGATTTCCCTCCGGCTTGTCGGACGAGCTCGAGGCACTCCAGCACGCGGCCGCCGCGCGTGACGACGTCCTCAACGATCAGGACCGGCTCACCAGCCTCGAGGGTGAAGCCGCGGCGCAACACGAGGGTGTTGTTTTCTTTTTCGGCGAAAATGTAGCGGGCCTTGGCCTGCCGTGCGACTTCCTGCCCAATCACGAGGCCGCCCATCGCGGGGGCGAGCACGGTTTGGAACTTCCAGCCCTTCGCGCGCACCGTCTCCAGGAGGAACTCGGCGAGGCGTTCGACGGCGTCCATCCTCTGGCACACTTGGGCGCACTGGAAATAGTGGCCGCTGTGCAGGCCGGAGCGCAGCACGAAGTGGCCTTGGAGCAACGCGCGGGTGCGCGTGAAGATGTCGAGAATTTCCTGCTGGCGGGCGTCCATGGCGCCGAAGCTGGGGGATGACCGGCAAAAAACAAAATCAATTTTGCTTGTTGCGCCGGTCATCCCCTATCGTGCCCGGACTTGACGAAAACCGCGACAATTCCCCTGGAAGACGAACTCGGCGATGTGCTTGGGAAGGCGATGAGTCGCGCGAGGCTGACCGACGAGTCGCTCGCCGTGCGCGCGGGGGTGCGGGCCGGTCGCATTCTCGATGCGATCGACTACCGATCCGAGCTGACTTCGGAGGAACTGCGCCGCCTCGCGGCGGTGCTCGGCCTCAACGAAGTGGGTTTGTGTGCGCTTGGGGCGGCGCGGTATCCCCGGCCGGAAATTGGCGCGCTGCCGTTTTGCCTTTGGCCGCTGCGGATGTCCCACGGCATCGGCGTGGCCAATGCCTACCTCGTGGGGGAGTGCGGCGGTTCACGCGCGATCCTTTTCGACACGGGCGCGGGTATCGACGCGTTGACGGGGGTGTGGCCGGCCTCCGTGCGCTCGCTGGACGCGGTGTTTCTCACGCACGTGGAGCCTGAGCACGCCGGCGGGCTGTGCGATGTCGTGGCGCGCTTCGGCGCGCCGGTGGCGCTCGTGCCCGAAGGCGTGCAGGCGCCGTGCGGTAGCGCCATCCGAGACGGCGAGACCCGGCGGTTCGGCGCCATTGAGGTCACGGCCTTCGCCACGCCCGGGCATGCGGCGGCGCACAACTGCTACGTCGTGCAATCGCCGGCCACGCGGGCGGGCGGCGCCCTGCTGATCTCGGGCGATCTGGTTTTCGCGGGATCGGTGGGCGGCGCGTATTTTTCCCATGAGCGGCTGGGGGAAAGCCTGCGGCGGGTGCTGGCGGCGGTGCCGCCGAGCACGGTCATCGCACCGGGCCACGGCCCGCTCACGACGGTAGAGAACGAGCTCCGCTATAATCCGTTTGTGGGGTAAAGCTTGGCGCGGAGCACCGCACTACCTCTGGCCTACTACCTGCAACGCGCGGGACTGCTTCTATGCCAGCGGCAGCGAAAAGACGGCGCGCGCGCCTCCGCCGTGGCGGTTTTCCAGCGTCACCTCCCCGCCATGGAGCCGGGCGATTTCGTGCACGATACTGAGGCCGAGACCGCTGCTTTTGCGCCCGGTGTCGGGCCGCGGCAGAGAGTAGAAACGCTCGAAGACCCGCTCCAGCGCGAAGGCGGGCACGCCGGGTCCGCGATCCTCGACGGTGACGAGCGCGCGGCCCGACTCGGCGTGCAGTGCGATCGTGACTTCGCCGCCAGCAGGCGAGAATTCGAGGGCGTTTTCCACCAGGTTGCCGAGCGCCTGCGCGATCAGGAACTGCTCGCCGCGCACCCGCGCACCGGCGGTGACAGCGCAATCGATGCGAATCTTTCGCGCCAACGCCGCACCCTCGGTGGTCGCCTGCACCCCGCGCACAACGGCAGCCAGCTCAACTTCGGCCATGGCCACGCTGGCGCGGCGCGACTCCAGCGCCGCCAGTTCCAGCAGGCGATCCACGATGAGTCGCAGGCGCTCGGACTCCGCGCGCAGGTTGGCGATAAACTTGGAGCGATCGGGCTCCGGTGGATTTTCCGCAAGCAGCTCGGCCGCACCTCGAATCGACGAAAGCGGGGCCTTGAGTTCATGCGCCAGCGCTTGGGTGTAGTGCTCGACGTAGGCCTTGCCCTCTAGGGCAACCCGCATCTCTTCGAAGGCGCGGGTCAGCGCGGTCACTTCCCTTGCCCGCGACATTGGCGGGGCGACGTTTTTTCCGTCACGCACGGCCAGCGCGTAATCGGTCAGGCGCTCGATCGAGTGAGTGATCTTCGTCGAAATCCACCAGCCGGCCACGACCATCGCGGCGGCGATCGCGCCGAGCGACCACACCAGCCGCCAGCGCGCCCGCGTCACCGCCTCGACCACCGTCGCAAGCGGGCGGCCCACGCCCACCCAGCCAATCAGTTGCCCGCTGCGGTGAATCGGTGCGGCGACGCGCAATTCGCCATGCTCGACTTCGGAAAGGTCCACGGTGCCCGCCTCGGGCCGGGCGATGAGCGCATAGATTTTGCCCACGTCGGCGCTGCGGGCGGAATCGAACAAAACTCGGCCCGCGCCATCACAGGCGAAGACCCGCAGCAGGTCGGCATTGGGTGGGAGCGCGCCCAGTTTTTCCGGCCAGGATTCGTTGGCCGGAATATTTTGCATGACTGCGGCGCCGAGAAACGCCGCGGTGTCGGCCAGCGTGCGGCGCATCGACTCCACGTAGCGCAGTCGCACGTCGCGGAGCACGAGCGCCATCAGCAAAATGAAACCCACCGCCGAGGCCGACACGTAGACGCCAAAGATTGCGGTGCGGATTTTCACCCGGGCTCAGCGCGTCGCGCGCAACGAATAGCCAAGCCCGCGGTGCGTCTGAATGGGATCCTCGTCCGGTGCGTGCAGCCGAAGTTTGGCCCGCAGGGTTTTAATGTGGGCGTCCACCGTGCGGTCGAGGCTCGCGCCGGGGTCTTCCCACGCCGCCGACATCAGCTGATCGCGCGAAAATACGCGGCCCGGCTTGGCGACGAAGGCGCGGAGCAGCCGGTATTCGTAACGGGTGAGTTCGAGTGGCGTGCCGCGGTAGCGAATGGAACAGCCGTCCTCATCGACGGTGAATTCGCTCCCGTGGGCGACCGGCGCTGACGGTCCGGACGAAGCGGTGGCGCCGTTGGTGCGACGGAGAATGGCCTTCACGCGGGCGGTCAGCTCTCGGGGACTAAACGGCTTCACGAGATAGTCGTCGCCGCCCAGTTCGAGGCCGAGCACGCGATCCAGTTCCGTGTTGCGGGCGGTCAGGAAAATCACCGGCACGGCCGAGTGTGCTCGAATTTTCTTGCAGAATTCAAAGCCGGAGCCGTCCGGCAAGCCGACATCAAGCACGACGAGCGCGAACGCCTTCGCGGCAAGGGCGGCGGCACCCGCCTGTCCGGTGGCGCACCATTCCGGCGCAAAGCCCTCGGTGCGCAATGCGTAGAGCAGAGTGTCCGCGATCGCGGGTTCGTCTTCGACGATAAGAATCCGAGGAAGCTCGGCCATGGCGAGCTAGACGCGCGGCTCGCTCAGCCGCGCAATTACGGCTGGCAAGAGCTCGTGCTCGGCGGCGTGGACCCGGTTCGCCAGCGTTGGCAACGTGTCACCCGGTTCCACGCGCACGGCGGCCTGTTCGAGAATCGGCCCGCCATCGACCTCGATGGTGACGCCGTGCACCGTGCAGCCGGTGATCTTCACGCCCCGCCGAAACGCCTGCCCGATGCCGTCGAGGCCGGGAAAACTCGGCAGCAGGCTCGGATGCAGGTTGATGATTTTGCCTTCGAAGTGCGCGAGAAACGGCAGCTTCAAAACCCGCATGAAACCGGCGAGCACGATCAAGTCCGGCGCGCACGACTCAATGGCGGCGAGGTAATGCTGCTCGCCCGCGCCATCTAGCTTCGTCTTGTATGGGCCGGCGTCGAGGAAGTTGGCGGGCACGCCGAAGCGCGGCCCGAGCGCGAGAATGCCCGCATCGGGTTTGTCCGAAAAAATTTGCACGACGCGCGCCCGGCCGAGCCGCCCCGCCTGCTGGGCTTGAAGAATCGCCTCGGCATTGGAGCCGCGGCCGGAACCGAGAATGACGACGCGCATGATTAAATCAGATTTCCCCTGCCGCCTTGATCCGGGCGATCAATTGAGTGGTGCTGAAGCCGGGGAGGAAGGGGAGGAACTCGATCTGGGCGCCGACTGCTTGCAGCGCGGTGCGTTCGCCGGCATCGAGTTTTTCGAGCGTGTAGTCGCCGGCCTTGCAGTAAATGTCCGGGCGGAGGGCGCGAATCTCGGCGTCGAGGCGAGGGGTGTTGAAAACGAAGACCGCGTCGACGCACGCGAGGGCGCCGAGGGCGTAGGCGCGCTGGGTCTCAGATTGCACGGGCCGGGTCGGACCCTTGAGCGCGCGCACGCTGGTGTCGGCATTGAGGGCGATGACCAGGCCATCGCCGAGCGCGCGGGCTTTTTGCAGGTAGTAGAGATGGCCGGTGTGCAGCAGATCAAAGACGCCGTTGGTCAACACGACGCGGTGCCCCGCTTTGCGCTCAGCCTCGCGCCACGCAACGGCGGCGGAGAGGGAGTGGAGTTTTGGGTTTTCCAGGTGCAAATCGCACAAAAGACTCGCGGCGTGGTGGAACGATGTAAATGAACTTTCGCCCACCCCGTCGCAGGGTTTTGCGCCATTCCCCGTCGCTATGAAATTACGCCTCGCTCTCGTCACGCTCTCGCTCGTTCTGTCGCTGGTCATTGGTCTCACGCTGCGCCGGGGCGGCGGTGGGGCCGCTGACACCGGTCCGAAGCGCCCGCTCATTGGACTCTCGATGGACACGCTGGAGGTCGAACGTTGGCAGCACGATCGCGATCTCTTCGTGGCGCGCGCCAAGGAGCTCGGCGCCGATGTGCTCGTCGTCTCCGCCAACGGCGACGACACGCGTCAGGTGCGCGACTGCGAATCGCTCATCAGCAACAAAATCAACGCGCTCGTGATTATTCCGCACGACGGAGCTGCGATGGCGAAAGGTGTCGTGATGGCGCACGAGGCGCACGTGCCCGTGCTCGCCTACGACCGCCTCATTTTGAATAGCGACCTCGATCTCTATCTGACCTTCGACAACGTGAAAGTCGGCGAAGCGCAGGCCGGCTATCTGGCGGAAAAACTGAAAGGCCGGAAGGCGCGGATCGTGCGCCTCCTCGGTTCCAAGACCGACAACAACGCGTTTCTTTTCAAGCAGGGCCAAGACAACGTCCTGAATCCGCTCATCGCGAGCGGCGCGATTGAGATGGTGCATGAGGATTGGTGCGACGGCTGGCGGCCAGAGAACGCGAAGAAAGTCCTCAACGCCGCGATCACCAAGGGCGGCCGGAACATCGATGCCGTGCTCTGCTCGGCCGACATTCTCGCCGGCGGCGCGATTCAGGTGCTGCTGGAAGAAGGCCTGGCGGGGAAGGTGCTCGTGACCGGGCAGGACGCCGATCTCGCCTCGTGTCAGCGCATCGTGCAGGGCACGCAGGCGATGACGATTTACAAGCCGCTAAAAAACCTCGCCACCCGCGCCGCCGAAATCGCCGTGAAGATGGCGAACAAGGAGATCATCGTCGCCCGCGAGGAAATCGACAACGGCAAGGTCAAGGTGCCCTCGATCTTTCTGCCGATCTACGTCGTCGATCGCGACTCGCTCGAACGCACGGTGATTGCCGACGGGTTTCACCAGCGGGAGGATGTTTTCAAAAAATGAGCTTGGGCGCGATTTGCGCCTAGCCCCAGACGATGACCGCCCTGCTCGAAGCCCGCACGATTACGAAACGCTTCCCTGGCGTGACCGCGTTGCGCGAGGTCAGCTTCGATCTCCGGCCCGGAGAGATTCACGCGCTCTGCGGTGAAAACGGCGCGGGGAAATCGACCTTGATTAAACTTCTCTCGGGACTGCACCCGCACGGCAGCTACGAGGGGGAACTCTTGCTCGACAGCCGGCATACCAAGTTCCGATCCATCGCGGACGCACAGCGGGGAGGCATCGCCGTGATCTATCAGGAACTCGCGCTGGTGCCGGAGCTGACGATTGCGGAGAACCTTTTCCTTGGCTGTGAGCCCCGGCGCGGTGTTCTCATCGACTGGGAGAAGCTCTACACCGCCGCGGGTGTCGTGCTGGCGAAAGTCGGTTTGACGGAGCCGTCGGACACCCTCGTCTCCCGACTAGGGGTGGGCCATCAGCAGTTAGTAGAGATTGCCAAGGCGCTCCTAAAAAACGCGCGGATCCTCATCCTCGACGAACCCACGGCCGCCTTGACCGAGCACGAAGTGGAAAAGCTCCTCGCGCTCCTGCGCGACCTGCGCGCGCGTGGAATCGCGTGCGTTTATATTTCCCACAAACTCGATGAAGTGTTTGCCATCGCCGACCGCATCACGGTCCTGCGCGACGGTGCGACGATCTCGACGCGGGCGGTCGCTGAGACCTCGAAGCACGACGTGATTCGCGACATGGTGGGCCGGGAAATCAAGGAGCTTTTTCCCCGCACAGTTTCGCGCCTGGGAGCGGTGTTGCTGCGGGTGGAGAAACTTTCCGCCGCGCCGGCGGCCGGGGTGGACGCGCGGTTGCGGGACATCTCGTTCGAAGTGCGCGCCGGTGAGGTGCTCGGGATCGGCGGCCTGATGGGCTCCGGTCGCACGGAGTTGCTCATGCACCTCTTTGGAGCGTGGGGTGTGCGCCTCAGCGGACGGGTTGAGTTTGCCGGCCGAGCATTCGATGCGCCGTCGCCGGTCGCAGCGCTCGCCGCCGGCCTTGCGCTGGTGAGCGAGGACCGCAAGCGCTACGGCCTCGTGCTGGCGCGGGACATTGGCTTCAACCTCTCGCTTTCTTCAATCGCGCGGTTGCGGCGGGGCGCCCTGGTTGACGAGGAGGCCGAGGTGCAGGCCTGCCAGAAACTGTTTTCCGCACTGCGCGTGAGGGCGCCCTCGCTCGAGACCGCCGTCGGCACGTTGTCGGGCGGCAACCAGCAAAAGGTCGTGCTCGGCAAGGCGCTGATGACGGAGCCCAAGGTCGTGTTGCTCGACGAACCGACGCGCGGGATTGATGTCGGCGCCAAACTGGAGGTTTACGAGCTCATCAATCGCCTGACCGCCGAGGGCAAAGCCGTGGTGCTGGTGTCGAGCGAACTCCCCGAGCTGATGGGGATGAGCGATGGGTTTCTGAT
>JBDSGI010000376.1:0-4436 GCA_039919035.1 Opitutaceae bacterium | reverse complement strand
GCTCCGCGAGCCGCACGACGGCGCCAATGGCGTGGTGCGCGTCCCGAAACGCGACCCCCTTCAACACCAGGTAGTCGGCCAGATCCGTCGCGAGCAGTGCGGGATCGGCGACGGCGGCGGCACACCGCTCGCGCATCACCTCTAGGCCGCCCACCGTGCCGGCGAGCACATCGGCGCAAATCGCCGTCTGATCAAAGCTGTCAAACACCGGCGGTTTGTCTTCCTGCAGGTCGCGATTGTAGGTGAGCGGCAGGCCCTTCGCGAGGGTCAGCAGGGTGTGCAGGTTGCCCTGCAAACGCGCCGATTTACCGCGCAGCAATTCACACGAGTCCGGATTTTTCTTCTGCGGCATGAGCGACGAGCCGGTGCAAAAGGCGTCCGGCAACTCGACAAACTTAAACTCAGAACTGCTCCATAGAATCAGGTCTTCCGCGATGCGGGAGATATGCACGCCGAACAGTGCGCACGCGCCGGCAAACTCAATGAACAGATCGCGGTCGGCGACGGTGTCCATGGAGTTTTGCGTGACCTGCGGCCGGCCCTTCGCATCGACAAACCCGAGCGCCCTGGCCGTGAACTCCCGATCGATCGGGAGCGTCGTGCCGGCGATGGCGCCAGAGCCGAGCGGGCACCAGTTCGCGTGCGCCGCGACCTCCTCAAACCGGCGCCGGTCGCGCTCCAGCATTTCCAGCCAGGCGAAAAGATGATGCGGGAGCCCCACCGGCTGGGCGCGCTGCAAGTGGGTGTAGCCGGGGATGAGCACGTCGCGATTCGCCGCCGCGACGGCCAAGAGGGCGCGCTCGGCGCCGAGAATTTTGTCCGCCAAGACAGCGCAGGCGTGCTTGAAGAAGAGCCGCATGTCCGTCGCGATTTGGTCGTTGCGACTGCGCGCGGTGTGGAGCTTCGCGGCGGCCGGCACCCGCTTCGTGAGCGCCTGCTCGATGTTCATGTGCACGTCTTCGAGCTTCGTGTCCCAGTCGAATTTTCCCGCCGCGATCTGCGCAAGGATGGCATCCAGCCCGGCGTGAATGGCGTCACGCTCGGCTTTCGTGATGAGCCCCACGTGCGCGAGCATGGCCGAGTGCGCCTTGCTGCCCGCGACATCGAACGGCGCGAGCCGGCGGTCGAACGAGACGGACTCGCTAAACCGCAGCATCAAATCGGCGGGCGCGGCGGAGAACCGCCCGCCCCACGTAACTTGGGAAGTCTTGGCCATACGCCGCTGAGCTGAGGCCGCGCCGTCATGCCGCGCAACGCGAATCGCGCGCTTCAGCAGCACATTGCCTCCGCTCTTGCCGGCCGGTGGTGCGCACCCAAAGTCGCGCGATGCTCCCCCGCTCTTTTCGCCTCATCGCGCTGACCACCGGTCTGGCCGCGGTGAGCTGGACTGGCCGGATCAGCGCTGCGGAACTACCGGCACGCTACCAACGCGTGGACGTCGCGCCGACGAAAACGTCGGTCTACATCGGGAGCGTGTCGATGACGATGCCCCCGTTGGTGCGCGTCGGCGGCAGCTACGAGACGGCTTATGCAGCGAAAGTCTTTCCGTTTTTCTTCTATAACGAGAGCGGCAGTCTGACGATCGACATCAGCGACGATCGATTGCGCGCCGTCGATCGCGGGGAAGCGATTGAATTTAAGGGGCGTGGCGTCAGCGCCGCGGGCGAAGAGCGCCGCGTCGAGGGCAAGGTCACGCCCACGAGCGCCACCGAGGGAAAAATAAAAGTCCGGGTCTTCGTCTCGAAACGCATCGAACTCATTTTCAACACCACCTATCGGCTGGCGGGCGAACCGGCGAAGGTTGGCCCGAGTGCGACCGCGGAGAACCGCCCGTAACAAACAAAGATTGGCCGTCCGCTACTTGCCCAGCAGTTCCTCGGCGTGGGCCAGCGCGCTTTTTGCCGTGCGATCGCCGAGCATGCGCGCGAGTTCACTCAACCGCGCTTTCCGGCTCGCTTGGATGGGCTCGATGGTGACCACGGCGCGTTCCTTCGACTGATCCTTGCTCACGACGAGATGGCAGGTCGCCTGGGCGGCGACTTGCGGCAGGTGGGTCACACAGAGGACCTGGTGCGTCTTCGCGATGCCCGCCATCTGGGCGCCGACCACGCGCCCGATCTCACCGCCGACATTGGCATCGACTTCATCAAACACCAGCAGAGGCACCCCATCGAGATCCGCCAGCACGGTCTTCAGCGCCAGCATCACGCGGGCGAGTTCGCCGCTGGAGGCGATGCGACTGAGCGGCAGCGGCGCTTCACCGACATTGGGCGAGAAAATAAACTCCGCCCCGCAATCGCCGCTCGCGGCGAGTTCGGGCTGCGGGACTACGCGCACCTGAAAATCCGCTTTCTTAAACCCAAGCTGCGCGATGCTCTTCGCCGCGGCGCGGGCGAGTTCCTTCGCTGCTTTCTCCCGCACTGCGCGCAACGCCTGCGCCGCCTCCTTCGCCTTCCGCGCGGCGCCGGCGATTTGTTTTTCCAAGCGCAACAAGGCGCCCTCAAGGTCGCCCTGCACGTCAAGCCGGCGGCGCATCTCCTCCCGCGCAGCGGCCACCGCCACGACGTCTCCACCGTGGCGCCGCTTCACCTCGAGCCACGTGTTCATGCGGAGGCCAAGCTCTTCCGCCTGATCCGGATCGAATTGAAGCTGCTGGCTCAGCGCGGAAAACTCCGATCCCAAATCGTTCAACTCGATCGTCGCCGAAGAAAGCCGATCCGCGAGAGGTTTGCTCGCGGCATCAATGCCTTCGAGATGCCGCGCTTGGCGGAGCAAGTCCGCGATCCGCCCCTGCACCCCTTCTTCACCCGTGAGACCAGCCGACAGCGCCGAGGACAACTCGATCAATTCCTGCGCGCGGCTCATGCGCTGGAAATCGCGTTCCAGCGCCTCGATCGCCTCGTCGGTCAGCGTCAGGGCGTCGAGCTTCGCCAGCTGCACCTTGAGAAAATCGATTTGATCCGGCGCGAGCTTCGTCTCGCTCGCGATGCGAGTGTGCTCAGCCACCAGCGCGCGCCATCCCCGATACGCTGCCTGATATGCCGCCAGCGCCGGCCCGGCCCGGCCAAAAAGATCGAGGAGATCGAGCTGGCAACTTTCCTTCAGCAGGCGGCGCGGCTCGCTGGGCCCATGAAAATCGATCCACTGTTCGCCGAGCCGTTGCAACGCCGAGAGCGTGGCGAGGCTGCCGTTCACCGAAATCTTCGGCGCCTTCTCGCGCGGCACGGTGCGCTTGAGGATCAGGCGCCCGTCTTCACACGCGGGTAAATCGAGCGCCGCCAGGACCTCGTCGATCCCACTGGCGTCGGGGAAATACAAACTCGCCTCCACCTCGGTCGACGCCGCGCCTTGGCGGATAACGGTTTTCTCCGCCCGCTCACCTGCCAACAGACTCAGCGCCCCCAGCAAAATACTTTTGCCCGCGCCGGTTTCTCCCGTGACGGCGGTGAAGCCAGCCTCGAATTCAAGCGACACTTCCTCCAGGAGCGCGAGGTTGCGGATGCGGAGCGATTGCAGCATGGCACCTAGAGGCACAAAATCCCGCCGGCAATCAAGCGACGTTTGGTCCGCCCCACCCGGAAAAGGTCAGGGAAAGAATAAAAAGCGGACGTAGGCGTAGGCGATGCTCTCGCCAATCACGGCCCGCACGCCCTCGCTGTAGCGCCACCAACGCGCGGCGTCGTAGTCGACATTGGGCACGGAGATGATGCCGACCTTCACCTTGGGCCCGAGCGCCATCTGGAAAAGCAGGCGAGAGCGCCGCGCGTGGACATCCACTGTCAGGACATTCACCGCCGTCAGCGGCACCTGGTTTTGCTCGCACCATTCGCGCAGCGCCACCGCCGAACCGTAGGTCCGATCACGCGCCGAGACTCGGGAGGGAACCATCTGGACTTTCTCCGCTGGCACGCCCGCCTGCTTTAAGCGCCCCGCACCAATACTCGCCGCCGTGCTGTAGTCATTGACGTAGCCGCCGACGCCTTCGACCGGTCCGCCCGTGGAGAACACCCGCTCATAGCCGCCGAGCTGAAATTCTTCCGCCGCCACCTTGATCGCATGGTTGTCCACCCAGCCTTCGACGACCAGCAGCCGCGTCTCCACCCGATCGCTGACGGCAAAAAACGGATAGACGCCGAAAAGGAAGCCGCCCGTAGCGAGGCCAATAAAAAACAAAAGGACGGCGCATCCCCGCCACGACAGTCCCCACCGCTCACGGCGGGTTATCATCCCGAAAAACTTTCCACGGGCTGAACTCGGCGGCTGGCTCATGCCCCACGCCACTCACCTCACCGAGCGATGGCAATCCTCCTTCCACGCCGCCCACGGGCTCCACTTCTCACAACCCTTCCAACCGTCGGGCCGCAGCCGCAACATATCACGTTATGAGTTCGCAAAATCCCGGGGATGTCAGCCGTTCGGGTGCCGGCGGAACTGCC
>JBDSGI010000375.1:0-2781 GCA_039919035.1 Opitutaceae bacterium | reverse complement strand
CACTCCTTCTACCAAATCGCGGCGCGGTTCGGCGACCCCGCCCTACAACGCTCCAACTGAGCAACGCACGTTACTTCCGAAACGACTTCGTGAAATCCTCGGAGGTATTCTCGACGACTTTCTTTTCGTGGCGCGAGTCGGCGATGAGTTGGTTGAGTTTTTTCTCCCACGCGGCGCTGTCCATCGGCAGCTCGACCGTTTGGTTGAGGAGCGAAGAGTAGAGCAGCACGTTCGCGAGTTCGACCGAGCCCATGCCTTCGCCACCGGGCGCGATGAGCGGGGTCCCATCGAGGATGGAATCGACGAAGTTCTGCATCAGCACGCCGTGCGCGTTGGTGACGTTTTCGAAGGGGATTTCAACATTCCACACCTCGGGCTTCGCGAAGCCGCTCTTGGAGGTCTTGCTGAACTCGATCATGTCGGCGTCGTTGCGATTGAACGTGAGCTTGTTGTTTTCGAGGACGACCTTGCCGCGCGTGCCGCAAATCTCGAAGCGATTTGTGCCCGGGGCCTCGCCGGTCGAGGAGACAAAAACGCCCGTGCCGCCGTCGGCCCACTCCAGGTAAGTCGTGATGTTATCCTCGACCTCGATGTTGTGAAAACGCCCGAGCTGGCAGAAGCCGCGCACGCGGGCCGGCATCCCGCAGAGCCACTGGAGCATGTCGAGCTGGTGCAGGCATTGGTTGAGCAGGACACCCCCGCCCTCGCCCTTCCACGTCGCCCGCCAGCCGCCGCTCGCGTAATAGGCCTCGGTCCGAAACCAGTCGGTGATGATCCAGTTCACGCGCACAACTTTTCCGAGTTCGCCGCTCGTGATGAGCTGGCGGAGCTTCTGGTAACGCGGCTCGACGCGCATCTGAAACATTCCGGCGAAAACCTGCTTCGGGTGCTCCTTGGCGACCGCGATGAGGCGCTCGGCGTCCGCCTTGTGCGCCGAGATCGGCTTCTCGATCATGACGTGGAGACCGTTCTTCAGCGCATCGATGCCGATGGTCGTGTGGAGAAAATGCGGTGTCGCCACCACGAGCGCGTCGATCGCGCCCGAGCGGATCATTTCATCGCAGCTCGCGAAGGTCTGGAGGCCGGGCTTGCCCTCGAAGGGTTTCATGCCGGGCGCGTAGGCGTCGCTCACCGCCGCGAGCGTGCAGCGCGAGATTTTCCCATCGAGCAGGTAGCCCGTGTGAAACTTGCCGATATTACCGAGACCGACGATGCCGAGGCGGACGTTATTCATGAGGTAGAGTGTGCAGTGTGCGCGCGCGGGAAAATGCGCGGCAAGGTCTTTCTGCACGACCAGTCAACGTAGGGCGTCTGTCTGGAAGACGCCTCGGCGCGTGCAAGTCACGTGCCGTAGATTCGTTCACTTCAGCTCCTCAATAAACGTCAGCAAATCCGCCATGTCCTGCCCGCTCAGACCCGCCTCCAGCCCCTCGGGCATGAGACTCTTCCCGGAGGACGAGCTGCCTTTCACGTTGGCGCGCGGCAGTGCCACTTCGGCGCCGCCCATGATTTTGAGGGTCAGGCCGGTCGCATCGTCGCGCGCGATGATGCCGGTGTAGGCGTTGCCGTCCTTGGTCGTGACATCGTAGGCGATATATTGCGGCGCGACTTCCTTGTGCGGATCGAGGATCGCCGTGAGCAGCGCCTCGCGGCCCTTGGTCTTGACCGTGATGAGGTCGGGCCCGAGCGCCATGCCATCGGCTCCCGCGCGGTGACAAATCATGCAGCGGCCCAGATAGAGCGCCCTACCCCGCGTGGCGTCGCCCGCCGTGGAGACAGCGGGAAGAAATGTCGCCATCACTTCGGCGCGCGACGGCGGAATTACCGCCGCCAGCGTCGTCCGGGCCAACATCGCAATCTTCGCGGTCTTGTGATGCGCCAGGCTCTGCACCTGCGCCGCGCTCAAATCAGTGGCGGCGACCTTTCCCGCGCCAACTGCGCCGAGCAGCGGCACGATGCGGTCTTCGCGCGCCATCAGCGCGGCGAGCGCGGCCTCGCGGGCCTTCGGCGCGTAGTGCGGCCACGCGCGCACGAGCGACGCGGTGACCTCCGCGGTCGGTTGCTGCGCGAGCGTCTTAATCGCCGCAACCTGCACGGCTTCGGGCTGGCCGGGAGCGAGCACGGCGGTAAGCGGCTCGCGCGCTTGCGCTGGCGCGGCGACGGCTAGGAGGTCGATGGCCTCCAGCCGCGTCGCCATCGGCAGCCGGCCATCCGTCAGCGTCACCGCCGCACGGGCAAACACCGCCGCGAGTTTTTTCTCGGTGTCAACCTGGGCGATGCTCGTGCCGGCACGGCGCAGACCGTCTCCGAACGCGCGCAACCAAAGCGGACTACCGCCCGGCTGCGCGACAAACTCGATCAGGGCAGCACGGTCGTCCGTCGAAGCCGCGCGCATTTCGATGAGCTTGGCGACGAACTCGGGCGCTTCCTTCGCGCGCGGACGATCGCGAACGAAACCCGGAAGAAGCGCATCGGTCACCGCGACGGGCGGGCCGCTCAGGAGCGCGGCGGAAATCCAGTGATTATTGGCCTCGCGCTGCGCGAGTCGGGCCAACGTGCCCCCCAAGGCCAGCGACGACTGCGACGTAAACGCCAGTTGCAAGCGCACGCGCGGCGATTCGTCGTTTACGAGTTCGTCGAGTTTCGCCGTCAGCTGAGAATTGGCACCGCTTCGGGTGATGAGTCGCTCGGCGAGCGCCACTGCCCGCTCGCGCACGTGTTCGTCTTTCCCGTTGAGTGCCGCGATAACGGCGTCCTCGCTTAACGCCCCGAGCCCATCGA
>JBDSGI010000374.1:0-10109 GCA_039919035.1 Opitutaceae bacterium | reverse complement strand
CTCCCGAATCTCCGCCTCATCTCCGTCCCGCAGGTCGGCACGCAGGAATTGAAAACCGATTTCAAAGGCCAGTGGCGCGCCTCGACGGCGGAAACCGCGCGCACTTTCAGCGCGGTGGGCTTCTTGTTCGGCCGCTACATTCACCAGATCGTCGGCGTGCCGGTCGGGCTCATCGACAACGCGTGGGGCGGATCGGCGGCGGAGGCGTGGATTCGCCGGACGACGATCGAAAATGATCCGAGTTTCAAGGCGCTGATGACCGGAACGGTGAAGCGCGAAGCCGATCTTCAGTCCGAAAAGGGCAAGGCCGATTTCGCCCGCTCAGTCGCCGATCACAAAACCGCCGCCGCGAAAGCCAAGGCGGAGAAGAAAGCGCCGCCGCGCGCCCCCGTTGACTGGCTCACGGGCAACGCGCGCCCCGGGAATATTTTCGCCGGGGTCGTCAATCCCACGCTTGGCTACGGCATGAAGGGCGTCGTGTGGTATCAGGGCGAGTCCAACGCCGGCCGCGCCTATGAGCACGCGGAGTTGTTTCCGTTTCTCATCGAGCAATGGCGGAAAGAGTGGGGCCAAGGGGACTTTTCGTTTTACTGGGTCCAGCTCGCCGATTTCAAAGCCGAGAAGGCCGCGCCCGGCGAAAGCGACTGGGCGGAACTCCGCGAGACGCAGACCAAAACCCTGCGGCTGCCCAACACCGGCCAAGCCGTCATCATCGACCTCGGCGAGGGGAAGGACATCCACCCGCGCAACAAACATGACGTCGCTTCCCGGCTCGTGCGCTGGGCGCTCGTGAAAGACTACGGCCTGAAGTTTCCTTTCCGCAGTCCGGAATATCAAAGCGTCGAGATCACCGGCAACAAAGCTACTGTCACGATCGACTGCTTCGGCAGCACATTGCGGGCGTTCGATGTCACCGATGCGAAAGGCTTCGCCGTCTGCGGCGAAGATCGGAAGTGGGTTTGGGCCACGGGAAAAATCGTCGGCCCGAACAAAGTCGAGGTCACAAGTGACCAAGTCGCCGCTCCCATTGCCGTGCGCTACGCGTGGGCCGACAATCCCGTGTGCAATCTCTTCTCGGCCGACGGCCTGCCGGTGACACCGTTTCGCACGGACAACTTCGACATGATCACGAAGCCGAAGCCGGCGATGGCGGGGACGAAGTGACGGCGTCGCCGCTGCGGAAAAACTTCCCGGTTTACAGCCCGCGACGCCTCGCTTGAGGTCCGCTATGCCTGATTCCTTGCCGAGCTCTGCCAAGTTCGAACTCAAGATCACCAGCACCGCGCTGCCGGCGGCTGATCCGCGCTGGCGCACTCATGTGGAAGGTCTGCTCGCCGATCTCAAACGTCAGGGCGGCGAAGTGCGGCGTGAACTCACGCCGGTGGCGGGCACGAAGGGAGGCATCGAGACTATCATCCTAGCGCTCGGCTCGTCGGGGGCGATTGCCGGGGCGGTCACGGCGTTGCGCGCTTGGCTCGCCCGTTCCAAGGACGGGGAGATCGCCTTCAAGGGGGAAATCGACGGCAAAAAAGTAGAGTTTACGCTTTCAGGTAAAAACGTCACCGAGGCGACGCTCCAACAAATCCTCAAAGGCGCGTTCAAGTGAACGTGCCCCACTCATGCCCGCCGATCCACGCTACAAAGCCCTGCTGATCGGCAACGGTGTCTTCGAGCAGGATCCACACACGCTGAAGCGGCTCCATGGCCCGGCGAACGATGTGCCGCTGCTGCATGCCGCCCTCACGCACGCGGAGTCCGGGCTCTTTGCCCCGGCGAGCGTGCGCTGTCTGCTCGACGGCACCCAGCGCCAAGTGCTCGACGCCATTGAGCAGTTTTTCCGCGACGCCGCGGGCGGCGATCACCTGCTGCTCTATTACTCCGGCCACGGCTGCCGCTCCGATCGACAGAGGAATTTTTATCTTTGCACGCGCGACACGCGGAGCGACCGCCTGGGGTCGACGGCGATCTCGGATAAGACGGTCAACGAAATCGCCGGCGAGTCGCTGGCATTGAAGTATTTCTTTGTGCTCGATTGTTGCTACAGCGGGGGCTTCAAGGGCGGCCAGATGGGTATGGAGCTGTCGGTCGGCTCGGGCCGGTGCCTCATCACCGCGTGCGCCAGTGAGGAGCTGAGCGCAGATGCGCCGGACGCCTCCGGCGCGAGCGCGTTTACCCGGGTCTTTGCCGAGGCGCTGACGAGCGGTGCGGTCGATGCCGATGGTGATGGCGTCGTGCTGACCCGAGAGGTCTTTGCCCACGTTCAGCCGCGGGTGTATGCCGCCACCAAGCAGACGGTGCAGTTATCGGCGGACCCGACTTTCGGCGAGGCGGCCATCGCGTGCGCCGCGCCGCGCGGGAAAAAACGCGAGCCGGTGCCCGAGCCGCCACCGCCTCCGCCGCCGCCCGAGCGTGACCGCCCGGTGATTGAGCTCTCTGAATCCAATCTGGATTTTCGCGACGTGCAGCCCGGCGAAAAGCTACCGGTAGAGCAAATCCACGTGGTCAACGGCGGCGGCGGCGTGCTCGACTGGTTTGTCGAGAGTGACGATCCGTGGCTCAAGGCGGAACGCAAAGGCGACAGTCTCTTCATCACCCTGGACACCGCGCAGCCGGGCCTGCGCCGAGGTAAACTTACGGTGCGTGACCGCCGCGGCGCCACGCCCAAGTCCATTCGCGTGCTGCTGCACGTGCTCGAAAAAAAAGCTTCGCCCGCGCTCCCGCCCGAACTGCCGCCACCACCACCGCCGGGAGCGCACGACGCCGCGTTTACGCAGGCGTTGCAGGGCTGGTGGATGAACGACGCCGGCGCGATCCGCATCCGGCTCGAGGGCGGCGGGCTCGTGCTCACGGATTTCAATCTCGTCGGGCTCAACGTCGGCCAGGCCACGATTCGAGTGCAGAATAATGTCGCGGCGGTGCAGGGCACCAATGCGATGGTCGGACCCTACACCGGCCAGCTCGGGGTTCAGGGCCACATGCTCAATGCCTCGCTCATGATCGGTGGGCAGATGGCTCACGTGATGTTCATGCGGCAGAGCCCGTGGTTCGCCGGATTCGCGGGGTGAGTTCGGTTCGCGTTTCCATTTGCCCCGCGCCGGGCCGCCCGCCACGTTGCGCGGTTCCGTCCCATGAGCGACATTCCCACCGACATCTCCCACGATCAACACGCGGTTCGACGCCAGAAGCTCGCCGACCTGCGCGCGGGTGGGTTCGACCCGTTTCGCGCCAACATCGCGCCCACCCATTTCTCCGCCGATGCCAAAGCACTCTACGTCGATGGACAGGACAATGTGACGACCGTGACCGTGGCGGGCCGGCTCGTGACTTTTCGCGTCCAGGGCGGCAGTTCCTTCGTCAAGATTTTGGATCAGCAGGGTGTGATTCAGCTCTACTTTCGCCGCGACGTGCTCGGCGAAGATCGCTACGGCGTCTTCAAGAAGTCACTCGATCTTGGTGACATTATCGGAGTCAGCGGCGCGCTTTTCAAAACCAAGACTGGCGAAATCACGGTGCGGGTCGACGCCTTCACCCTTGTATCAAAGGCACTGCGGCCATTGCCGGAGAAATTTCACGGCCTGAGCGATCCGGAGATCATCTATCGCCAACGCTATCTCGATGTGATCATGAACGCCGAGTCACGCGCGCGGCTGATGATGCGTTCGCGGCTCGTGTCGCACATCCGGCGTTTCCTCGAGGCGCAGAGCTTCATCGAGGTCGAGACGCCCGTGCTCGAATCGACCGCCGGCGGCGCGGCGGCGCGGCCGTTTGTCACCCATCACAACGCGCTGAACGCGGATTTCTTTCTCCGCATTGCGACGGAGCTGCGGCTGAAGCGGATGCTCGTCGGCGGCTTCGATCGCGTTTTTGAAATCGGCCGCATCTTTCGCAACGAAGGCGTGTCCCGTCGGCACAACCCCGAGTTCACGATGCTCGAGGTTTACCAAGCCTACAGCGATTACCGCGGGATGATGAAGCTGATCCGTGACATGCTCACGACGCTCGTGCGCGACGTGATCAAGCCCGCCGACGGCTCGCTCAAAATCAAGCACGCCGCGAGCGGCCAGGAGATCGACTTCAGCGGCGAGTGGCGTGAGGTGAAATACAAGGACCTCATCCGCGAGGCCACCGGCGATGCCGACTGGTTCACGCGCAGCAAGGCGGAGAAAATCGCCGGCGCCGAGAAACTCGGCCTGAGCGTGAATCCCGCGGGGGAGGAGTTCGAGATCACGAATGAGATTTTCTCCAAGAAGATCGAGCCGACGCTGATTCAACCCACCTTCGTCACGCATCTGCCGAAGGAACTCTGCCCGCTCGCCAAAATCACTGCGGATGATCCGACGACGATCGATGTTTTTGAGCTCATCATTGGCGGCATGGAAGTCGCCCCCGCGTATTCCGAGCAAAACGATCCGGACGTGCAGCGTCAGATGTTCGAGGCGCAGGCCGGCGAGGAGAAGCAGAACATCGATCACGACTTCCTGCTCGCTTTGGAGCACGGGATGCCGCCGGCGGGCGGCATGGGTGTCGGCATCGACCGGCTCTGCATTTTGCTCACCGGCGCCGAGAGCATCCGCGATGTGATTCTTTTTCCGCAGCTCCGGCCGGGCGCGTGACCGACGGCCATGCCCTGGTTTGTCTATCTCGCGCTGAAGCAGCTTTTCCCGAGCGGGCGGCGGTTTCCGTTCTTCACCGCAATCTCGGTGATGGGCGTGATGCTCGGCGTGGCCGTGCTCGTGATTGTGACGAGCGTGATGGGCGGCTTCGGTCACGAACTGCGCCGGATGATCGTGCAGACCGAAGGCGAGGTGCAGGTGAAATCGCGCGTGGCAATCAGTGAGCCGGCGGGTTTGATCGAACGCATTCGCGGGGTGCCTGGGGTGGTCGCGGCCACGCCCTATGTTGCGGGACCGGTAATGGTCCTAGCAGGCGGGCACCCGGCCTTCCCGATTTTTCGCGGGCTCGATCTTGCGACGGTGGAGGAGGTGGCGAATTTGCAGCGCTTCGTGCGCGTCGGATTGCTGAGCAATCTGGACGACGATTCCGTGATCCTTAGCACCGAGGTCGCGCGCCAGCTCGGCGCCTCGCCCGGCGATGAAATCACCATCACCTCGCCGTTGCTCATCGAAAAACTGAACAGCGACGAGATTTTTCTCCCGCGGCGCTATCGCGTCGTCGGTCTCTTCGAGATCGGTCATCAGCATCTCGACAGCACGACGATCTACGGGACCCTGCGCGCCGCGCAGGAACTTTACGGACTCGGGCGCACCGTGCATGGGATTAACGTGCGAATCCAAGAGGGGCGGAACGAGGACGAGCTGGCGGCGCGCCTGAACGCCGTGCTGCCGCGTGGCATCCAGGCGTTTTCGTGGACCCAAAGTTGGGAGAGTTTTCTCTGGGTGTTGCACCTCGAAAAAACGATCAATTTTTTCCTGATGCTTTTCATTGTGATCATCGCCGCGTTTTCGGTGATGAGTTCGCTGCTCATCTCCGTGGTCCGCAAGACGCGGGAGATCGGGTTGCTCGGAGCGCTCGGGGCGAGGGCGCGCGATGTGGCGCTCTGCTTTTGCACGCAGGCTTTCATCATCGGGACGGTAGGCACGGGGCTCGGCCTTGGGTTCGGTCTCCTCGTGCTCGCGTTCCGCAACAACCTCGTGCACGGCATCGCGAGCCTGCTCGGCCGCAGCGAGACGCTGAAACAGTTCTACCAATTCACCGATTTGCCTTCGCACCCGCTCCCGAGCGATCTCACGATGATCGTGGTCTCCGCCATCGTGATTTCGACTTTCGCCGGTCTGTTGCCGGCCTGGCGCGCGGCTAAATTAAAACCAGTCGAAGCGTTGCGAAGCGAATGACGAGTGCTCGTCGGTCGGCCGCCGGTGCCGAGGTGTAGTTTGCTGCCGCATCAATAACGCGGCTAAGCGCATGGCCGCGCAACTCATTGCCCGCGCCACGGGCTCCGGCCGGAGTAATACGTCGTGTTCAAGGCCGTTGGTGAAAAGAATCTTCTAACTAGCCGAAAACAACCATGACGACTTCAATGATTTCCATCCCCGCGCGCACAGGGCGGTCACTTACCCCGGGCACACGATGAGAGATGACTATCTGCAAGCCGCCCTGCTCGTCATCGACGATCCGAACATCTTGGTGAACGTGGTCTCGCGCCGCGTGAAGCAGTTAAAACGCGGCAACCGGCCGTTGATTGAGTCGCTTGAGAAACTCTCTGCAGAGGACACCGCGCTCCGCGAAGTCGCCGAGCGCAAGATTAGCTACGAATTGGCCACCCCCGAAGAGGTGGCGCGCCACCGCTGAGGCTCGGAGGGCGAGGTCGGCGCTTGTCGTGGGGCGCACAGACACAAAAAAGGCGAGGCGCCGGAGCGCTTCGCCGAAAATTTGCCGACGGGTGTCAGCGACCGTAATCAGTAACGGCTGTTGCCGCGGGCCTGAAACGCGCCGGGGCGTCGATCCGGGCTGCTGAAGTTGCGGCCACCGCCGCCGCCGCCCATCGCTTCCTTCGGACGAGCTTCGTTGACCGTGAGCTGGCGACCGTCGAGGTCGAAGCCGTTCATCTTTTCGATGGCGGCCTTGCTCTCTTCCTCGGTGGCGAAGGTGACGAAGGCAAAGCCGCGCGGGCGGCCCGTCTCGCGATCATTGGCGATGTAGACATCGGTCACGTTGCCGAATTGGCCGAAAGCCGTGCGGAGCGCGTCTTCGGTGGTGTTGAACGACATATTGCCGACATAGAGTTTAGAATTCATGGTGATGGTTTCGTATGCTTCGTCGCTTGTCAGGATGTTCCCGGTAATCGGGTTTCGAATCATCACCTGAACGTCGAAGCTCATCTGAAGACCCACCAACTCTCTGTCATCTTACGCTATTACGAGCCGCCAACCTCGCGGCAGCGACCGATAACGCAAGCACCATCGCGCGATCAGGCGCCCAGGGGCGCATCCCACTTTACGGGCGCTGAGGACGCGACGCCCTCGTCGCGTTGGCCCGACCGCGTTGAGGGCCCTGACTGCAGACGCCGCACGAATTACCTCGGAGAACCGGGGGCGGGCGCCAGAGAAGTGAGATGCGCCTTCCACGGATGCGCGGTGTGATCACGAGGACCGTGGAACGAAGGCGTGAAAAAAATCGCGTTGCGCGTCGCGGGCCGGTGCATCCTCATCCGCGCGAGATGCGGACTCGAGATCAATCCCGGATGGCGGCGCGGCGCTCGCGAGGCGTCTCATGAGCGCAACCGTTTTGTCGGCACGATCGCTGGCCAAGACCTACCTCAGCGGCGACCGACAGATTGCGGTCCTGCGGGGCGTGTCGCTGGAGGTGGCGGCGGGCGAAAGTGTGTCGATTCGCGGGGAGTCGGGCTCGGGGAAATCGACCCTGCTAAATTTGCTCTCGGGGCTCGATACGCCGGACGCGGGAGTCATCGAGTGGGGCGGGGCGGTGCCGGCGGCCAATCGGCGGGCGCGGTTTCTCGGCATGGTGTTTCAATCGTTTTATCTGATCCCGGAGCTAAACGCGGAAGCCAACATCCTGATGGCGGCGCGCATGGTCCGCGCGCCGGGCGCCGAGGAGCGGGCGCACGCGAAGGCGCTGCTGGCGCGCGTCGGACTCGCCGAGCGCGCGACGCATCTTCCCAGCCAGCTTTCCGGCGGGGAACGGCAGCGCGTGGCGGTGGCGCGCGCACTCATGAATTCGCCGCAGCTGCTGCTGGCCGACGAACCGACGGGCAATCTCGACGAGCACACGGGCGACGCGGTGGTCGAGCTGCTGCTGAATCTTTGCCGCGAGATGTCCACCGCGCTGGTGCTCGTGACGCACAACGCGGCGCACGCCGCGAAGACGGAGCGGGCGCTGTTTCTCCACGACGGGGCTTTGCAGTAGGGCAAACCGGGCAGCGGCGGGGCGTGTCACCTCTGTTGTTGCCGCCCGCGGACGCGATCCCACACTGGCGGCGCATGTTTTCCCGCCCACCCAAAATCCGTTGCGGCGTCGCCGGCGTCGGTTCGCTCGGCCAGCACCACGCGCGCATTTATGCCGCGCTGCCGGGCGCAGAACTCACCGGCATCTACGAGACGAGCGATGCGCGGGCGGCGGAAATTTGTGCGAAACACAATTGCCGGCGTTTCCCGACCCTCGCCGAACTCGGCGCGGCGTGCGATGTCGTTTCGGTGGTGGTGCCGACCGACCGGCACGCCGAGGTGGCGCTGCCGCTCCTCGCGGCCGGCGCGCATCTGTTAATCGAAAAGCCGCTTTGCGCGTCGCTGGAGGAGGCGGAGCAGGTGCTGGCGGCGGCACGACTGGCCAACCGCATCGTGCAGGTCGGGCATATCGAGCATTTCAACCCCGTGATGGGGTTTCTGGAAAAGGAAGTTGATGAGCCTCGCTACATCACCGCGGAGCGGCTGGCCCCGTATCAGCCGCGAGGGACGGAAGTCGGCGTCGTGCTCGACCTGATGATCCACGACATCGGCATCGTGCTCGCGCTGGTAAAATCGCCGATCGCGAAGATCGACAGCGTGGGAATCACGGTGCTCTCGAAGAGCGAAGACATCGCGAACGCGCGCATCCAGTTTCAGGACGGCTGCGTGGCCAACCTAAGCGCGAGCCGCATGAGCACGAAGAAGGCCCGGGAGATTCGCATCTTTCAAAACGACGCCTATCTCTCGCTCGATTTCATGAACCAGGCGGGGCACCTCGTGAAGAAGAGCGACATCATTGCCTACGGCCTGAAGATGAAGATCGGCCTCGTGAAGCCCGGCGACCTGAGCGCGATTCCGGTGCGGGAGATCCCAATCGAGAAGGGCGAGCCGCTGGCGCTGGAGCTGGCCCATTTCATCGAGAGCGTGGCGAAGGCGAAGCAGCCGAAGGTGGGAGGCGCGCTGGGGAAAAGCGCGCTGGAGGTTGCGATCACGATCACGGAGCAAATCCGGGCGACCGCAAAATGAGCTTGGCTGAAAAGACGACGCGGCGGGCGAGGTTGAGCGAAAGCCGCGCGGGCAAAAACCCCGGCCGTCGGGATTGAAGCCGATGGCGACCACCCCAGCCGCGCTGCCTTTTCGCCTGCCGCCGCCCGCAGGAGGGCGAGTCGATCTGCTGCTGGTGGCGGGCGAGCACTCGGGGGATGAGCATGCGGCGCAGTTGGTGCGGGATTTGGGCTCGGACTGTCCCGGTTTGGCGGTGGCGGCCTTGGGCGGGCCGCACCTGGCCGCCGCGGGCGCGCAGTTGCTGCACGATCTCACCGGGTCGTCGGTGGTAGGATTGGTGGAGGTGCTGAAAAATTATTCCTTCTTCAAGGCGCTGTTCGAGGAGACACTCCGGTGGATTGCGGAACATAGGCCGACCGCCGTGTGCTTCGTCGACTATCCCGGACTGAATCTCCGGCTCGCGGCGGCGCTGCGCGAACGGGGGTTGTCGGCGAAGGGCGGCGGGAAAATAAAAATTCTCTACTATATCTCGCCCCAGATTTGGGCGTGGAAGGCGAAGCGCCGTTTCGCGATGGCGCGCGATCTCGACGCGCTGGCGACGATTTTCCCCTTCGAACCGGAGTGCTACGCGGACACAAACCTCCCGGTGGAGTTTGTCGGTCATCCCTTTGTGCGGGCCGATTATTCGCCGCCGGTGAGGTATAATCCCGCCGGCCCAATCTTGCTGTTACCCGGAAGCCGGAAGCAGGCGGTCGGCCGGATTTTTCCAGTCTTGCTGGGTGGACTGCGGGCATTTGGATCGCGTGATGCCTTGGTGTTGTATCCCAGCGACGACATTCTGACCGTGCTGCGTCCAGCGGGCGCGCCGAGCAGTCTCCGCATGAAACGAGTCGGCGAGGGCGCAGGGGACGTCGCCGAGCCGGCCGCCGCCGTGCTCACGTCGAGCGGCACGATGTCGATGCACTGCGCGATGGCGGGCATTCCCGGCGCGATCGCGTATCGGGCGAATCCGGTGACTTATCTGCTGGGCCGGATGCTCGTGAACATCGAATATCTGGGCATCGCCAATCTGCTGCTAAACGAGCCCATGTATCCCGAATACATCCAAGGCGCGGCCACGCCCTCGGCGCTCGCGGCGGAGTTGCGCGCGTGTCTGCATGATTCCGGTCGGCGGGAAACGAC
>JBDSGI010000373.1:0-3293 GCA_039919035.1 Opitutaceae bacterium | reverse complement strand
GGGCTCAATCTTTTCGCCGACGCCTATGAGGCCTACGGCACCGCGCTCGCCGAAAACGCCGTCGTGCTCGTGCAGGGTAACGTCATCGTCGGCACGGAAGGTCCACGCCTTAACGTCAAGGAGTGCTACCCGCTCGACCCCCAGATCGCGGGACTCGCCCGCAAGGTGCTCTGGCTGCTCCACCCGGCCCATCCCGACACGCCGGCCTTCCTCCGCTTGCTGCGCGAAACACTCAACCGCGAATCTGGCGACACCCGCGTGGAGATCGGCTTCCTCTTTGATGGCCGGGTCGCACCTGTCGCCGAAGCGAGCCAGGCCCTTTCGTGGAAGCTCAACGCCGCGGCGTTTCAATCCCTCCGCACCCATCCCGCCGTGGCCGGCGTCCAAATCGAAACGAAGCGACTCGAACTAAAAAACGACCGCCGCTGGGCGCGGAAGTGATGGCGGATTTCGGAATGCGGATTGCGGATTTCCTTCAGGCTCCGCACGCTCTCAATCCGCAATCCGAAATCCGCACTCCACAATTTACCGATGCCCGATCAAGCCACGCTTAACCACGCCGCCCAGGTGCTCGCCGCGATCTCCACCGATCAGCGCGCCGACACCGCGCTGCGTTTTTATTTCGAGAGTCACCGCTATCTCCAGCCGATCGCGAAGCGGGCGATTAGCCACGCGGTGTTCGTTTATTTCCGGTGGTTCTCCTGGCTCGACCCCAAGGACCCGCCGCAAAAGCGCGTGGAGCAAGCCGCGATCCTGCACGAGCGGTTCACCGCCGATGCCAAAACGATCAAGGCCGAGACCCTCGCTGTCCGCGCGGTGCCGCCGTGGCTCGCCGCCGAGATGGATCTGCCCGCGGACTACCTGCGCCAGCTCCAGCGCGACCCGGCGCTCTGGCTCCGCGCGCGCCCGGGCAAGCGCGCCGCCCTCGCGAAATCGCTTTTCGCCGCCGAGCCGAGCGACCGCGCGCCGGATGCGCTGCGTTTCACGGGCACGCAGGATCTTTTCAAGACCGAGCAATTTAGCACCGGCGAATTCGAGATTCAGGATCTCGCCTCGCAGCTCGTCGGGGTCGCCTGCGCGCCGCAACCCGGCGAAACATGGTGGGACGCCTGCGCCGGTGAAGGCGGCAAGACTCTGCACCTCTGCGACCAGATGGCCAACAAGGGCGTCGTCTGGGCCACTGACCGAAATGCGCGGCGCATCGACACCCTCAAACGCCGCGCCGGCCGCGCAAAACTTTTCAACTACCGCACCGATTTCTGGGACGGCGGCTCACGCTTGCCGAACAAAACCAAGTTCGACGGCATCCTCCTCGATGCCCCGTGCAGCGGCGTCGGCACCTGGCAGCGCAACCCGCACGCGCGCTGGACAACCACGCCCGCCGACGTGGCGGAACTCGCCGCGACCCAGCTCGTCCTCCTCAACAATCTCGCGGGTTCGCTCAAGCCGGGCGGCCGCCTGATTTATTCGGTCTGCACTTTGACGCGCAGCGAAACAACCGCCGTCAGCGACGCCTTCAGTGCCACGCACCCCGAATTGGAGCTGCTGCCGCTCACCGCACTTAACACGCCGAACGCCACGCTGATGCTCTGGCCGCACGAACTGAACGCCAACGGCATGTTCATCGCCGCGTGGAAACGGAAGAAGTGATTGAAGCGCGGCACACACGCACAACGCGTAGCTAGTGCCTTATTTCTCCAACTCTCCGCGAACCCACCTCCTTCGCGTTGAAGAAAATCTCCGCCGAAACCGTCCGCGCCGACTTCAACGACCTCACGGCGGTCGTCCACTACACCCGCGCCGCGCACGAGCTGGGGCTGTGGGCGTCGGAGCGGGCGCTGATCGAGCGCCATTTCACCGACCGCACGGCTCCGCTGCTGGAAGCCGGTTGCGGCGCCGGGCGCGTCACGCTCGGCCTCTGGTCGCTCGGCTACCGCAACCTCACCGCCTTCGATTTCGCCAATGAACTCGTCGATCAGGCCATCAGCCTCGCGGCGCAACGCGGGGCGGAGGCGATTCGTTTTCTCCACGCTGACGCAACCGCCTTGGGTAGCGTGGGGCTTGCGCCTGCGGGCGACCCTTCCGCGCGCGAGCTGAAGCACCGCGCTACGTCCAACGGATTTTCCGGCGCGCTCTTCCTCTTCAACGGCCTGATGCAGATCCCCGGCCGGGAGAACCGCCGCACCGCGCTGCGCGAACTCCATCGCGTCTGCGCACCTGGCGCTCCGCTACTCTTCACCACCCACGACCGCGAGTGCTCACCGACCGAGCGCGCGATGTGGGCGCTCGAAACGCTTCGCTGGATTCGCGGCGACCAAGACCCACGCCTCATCGAGTTTGGCGACCGCTATTTCGAGGACGAATCCGGTCGCACCTTCATGCACCTGCCCGATCGCCGGGAAATCCTCGAAGATTTAGAGGCCACCGGCTGGACCCATGTATTCGACGCCATGCGCACCGAAGTGGCGAAGGAGTCGCGCGCCGTCCTCGATTTTTCCGACGAGTGCCGCTTCTGGGTGGCGACGAAGGAATAGTGAGACGGTGGAAATCCGTGAAATTGGAAAACGACCGAACAGCCCCGTCCGTCGTTTCTCGATTTTCCGCCTTAACACTTTCCCATTTTTCCGATTACGGTCGTTCGATCTCAAAGCGCTCCCGCGTCCGTGTGTAGCCGTCCCCGCCGAGCCGGCCAATCAAGTCGAGCTTCGCGGAGTCCGGCAGTCCTTCCGCGCCGATCACGGCGTCGTCCACGTGCGCCACGAGGATGCGCCCGAAGATCACGTTTGCCGCGAGCGGCCCCTCCCCGATCAGCACGATACGGTCGAGCACGCACTCAAAGGCCACCGGTGCCGCGGCCACGCGCGGTGGCCGCACCCGCTCGCTAGCGGCGGACGCGATCCCAAATTTCTCAAACTCGCTGTCGCCGTGCGGCAGCATCGCCGAGGTGGCGCTCATTTTTTCGCCGAGCGCGAAAGGCACGAGGTTCACCACGAACTCCGGCACCGCCTCGATATTGCGCACGGTGTCCTTCTTCGCGCCGTCGCGGGTGTTCACCGGCACGAACATCAACGTTGGTGGATTTGCCGTCACGCCTTGGAAAAAGGAAAACGGCGCGAGATTTGTCGTCCCGTCGCCCGAGATGGTCGAGACCCACGCAATCGGCCGCGGCAGAATCGTGGCGATCATCCAGCCGTAGGCGTCCCGGGGCTGGAGGGTGGCGAAATCGAGGCGCATCCGACTAGGCCGGCGTGGCACGTCGTCATTGTCAACCGGCCCGCTTTCCCTTCCGCTTT
>JBDSGI010000372.1:0-7825 GCA_039919035.1 Opitutaceae bacterium | reverse complement strand
GGTCATGTGGTGGTTAGGTCGTAGAAAGCGCCAGAGAGAGTCAGCGCCCGACCCACAGCCTAGCGCACGATTGTTACGAACAGGTGGCGGTTGTGTGACAAAGCCGGCACGAAGATGTGGCGGCTTCATGGGGAAGTGTGACAGTCCCACGCCGCAGCGATTCAACCTGGGTGCGGATCTGGCCCTACCCGGTGCCGCGTCACGATTGGGTGACAACGCGGGTTGGGTCTCGCGGCGAAGAAACGCGGGCGCTGACGTGGCGAGAGCCATGAACCTCGACTCGACCCTGACCCAGCTCCGCCTGCTGGGCTGCGCGCTTTTCGCCGCGGGCACCCTCACCGCCGCTCCCACCATCTCCGCCGTGCGCGACGCCCGGAAACTCGCCGAGGCCGCCACCGACGAAGCGATCCGCGACGAGCTGCGGCAGGACATCGCCACCACCCTCGCCCGCCGCGCCGCGCCCGACGAAGCCCTTGCGCTCGCCGCCTCGCTCCCGCCCGGTCGCCGGGCGATGGTGTTGCTCGAAATCGCCGCGCACCTACCGGCGGCCCGGCGCACCGAAGCCGCGCAGCTCATGCTCGACGCGCAGACCGCCAAGGCGCTGACCCACGATTGGCACAAGGCCCGGCTCGCCCGCCTGCTCGCGATCGGTCAGGCACGGCTGGATCAATTTGAGGCGGCGGAGGCCTTGGCGCGCGCGGTGCCGGACACCGAGGAAAAGGCCCATGCGCTCCATGGCGTGGTCGCCGAGCTGTGTCGGGCCGGACTCGTCGCCAAGGCCCGCGAGCTCGCCGGCACCATCGAGGAGAACCGCCGCTACGGCACCTATCGGCAGAAAGCCGCGGCCCTCGCCCTCACCGCCCGCGCGCTGCATGCGCGCGGCAATCCCGAGGACGCCGCCACGCTGCTGGCGCAGGCGGAATTGCTGCTGCCGAAGAAACCGGGCTGGAGCGACGGCATCGCGTTGGTCGCCGTCGCGGAATCAGCCCACGCGTGCGGCGAACCGGCCAAGGTAAACGCACTGCTGACGCACGCCGAAACGCTGGCGCACATGATCGCGGGATCGTGGAAAGTGTCGGAGCTGGCGCGGCTGGCGACCGGCTGGCGCACCTGCGGCGACGCGCGTCGCGCGCGGACCCTGCTGGACGACGCCGAACAATTCCTAAACACCCTGCCACCGCTGGATCGCGCCGAGGAATCCCTCCCGCTTGCCCGCGCTTGGGCTGAAGCGGGCGAGCCGGCCCGCGCCCGCGCCGTTCTCGTCGCCGCGCTCGACGAAGCCCGCCAGTCGGAAAGCGCCGAGGCCTGGCGCAAACCGCGGGTGCAGGCGCTGCTCGCCTGGGTGGAATTGTTCGGCGACACGCCGGCGGCCGGAAAATTGTAGCTGAACCCATCGCGAAAAAAAAGCGGCGCCCGCTGCCGGGCGCCGCTTCCGAACCAGTCAAACCACGAACCGAGCCGATCGTTAATCGATCTCGTAAACTTCGAAGATCACCTCGCCGGCGGCGGTGCCCTTGCCCTTGGCCTGCACCGTGTAGGCGCCCGGTTGCAGGGTCTTCACGATCACGGCGTCCTTGCTGCCGGCCGTGAGCGCGAAGCCGCCGACCCGCGCGGTCAGCGTCGAGATCTGCGTGCCGGACCAATCGTCGTTGCTCGCGATCGAGGTGGTGCCGGAGAAAACCTCGAGCGTGGGATCGGCCAGGCCGGTGGTGATGCCAAACGGCGCGAGCCCGGGGCCGACCACGCGAATCAGCACGGTCTGCGGCTGCGTGCCACCGATGACAAACCCGCCGAACAGCGTGCCGTTGGCGGCGAGCGTGGTGCGCGTGGAGATATTGATCACCTTGCTCGGCGAGCCGCCGATCACGGGCTCATCGCCCGCGGCGTCCGCATCCGTCAGATAGCCGAGCTGCGAGATCGCGCTCCAGCCCTTGGCCCAGTTGGCGCTTTTAAATGCGCCGATGTAATCGGTCTCGGTGAAGAATCCGTCCGCCGGTGGCGTCTTGGCGCCGGTGAGCGCGGGGCTGCCGGTCATCGGACGCGGATCGAGGCCCTTGTTGCGCGTGCGGCTGATGCCGCCGAGGAGCGGATCGGTGTTAATCCGGTTGGCCTGGGCGGGGGCCTTGATGTGCTCGGCGGTGTAGTTGGTCCCGGGCACGGGGCCGCCGGACGTGGCGTTGGGGCTGAGGAAGAGCTGGGCATCCGTGGTGCCCGCGCCGAATGTGCCGAAGATGCTGTTGGCGATCAGGAGATCGCCGGCCGCGAGGCGCTTGGCGCTGTCCTGCGATTGCGCGCTCTCGGTCTCGATGCGGCAGGCGTAGCCAAAATAGTCGTGGATGATTGCGTTGTAGAGCTTGCCGCCCGAGTTGTCGCGGAAGATGAGACCTTGGCTGAGGCTCTGGCCGGAAGTCGCGCCGGAACCGATGAGGGTGAGGTTGTAGAGTTCCGGAATGGCGTAGGGCGTGCCGTCCTCGGGCGTCGTGCCGCCGTCCATCTCCATCGCTTGGTTGCCCTTGTCCGGCGCGCCAATGGCAAACCAGAACTGGCCCTTGCCGCGAAAGCTCTCGTCCCAGTCGAAGTTGTCGTCGTCGTTGAAGGCGCTGATGAGATGTTTGGTGTTAACAGTGCCGCCGAAGAACTCGAAGCCGTCGTCGTTCGCCGCATAGGCCTCGACATACTCGATGGTCGTGCCGCGGCCGACCGCGCCGAGCGAGAGGGCGTTCAGCTCCACATTGGGCGCGACGATGGCGCTGCTATGCCGGATCTGGGCGTAGCGCAGCGTGCCGGAGTTGTCGTCGTCGTCGTTGCCGCCGTAGATACCGCGCGGATCGGTGGTCGCGATGCCCTCGATGTTGCCCTGGCCGCTCGCGGTGTTGATGCGGGCGCGACCGAGGATGACCACGCCGCCCCACAGGCCGCGATCGGAAGGAGTGAGATTGGGCGCGCTGACGCTCAGGTTGTCCGACTCGGCCGTGAAAATGATCGGCGCGGTGGCGGTGCCGTTGGCTTCGATCTTGGCGCCGCGGGTAATGACGAGCGCGGTGGCGTCGGCGGGATTCGCCTTGGGGCGGCCCTTAATCACGGTGCCCGACTCAATGGTGAGCGTGGCGCCGCTTTCGACGAAGACTTTCGAGTCGAGGAGGTAAACATTGTTGCGGGTCCAGGTCGTGCTGGCGGTGATCGACGACGGCGCGACGATATCGGCGGCAAAAAGGCCGGCGGGCGCCACGAGGAGCGCGAGGAGTGGAAGAACGGAAACGGACGATTTCATGCGCATTATTTGATTATAGTTATGGTGGGAGGAAAAGGTTTGGCCCCGGCTCAGAAGCCGTAGCCGAGGCTCAGGGAAAACGTGCGGCCCCGTTTGCGCTCGTAGCGGACGTAGTCCACGCCGCGAAACGTCTGGCTGGCGCGCTCCGGCGGGTTCAGCAGGTTCTTGGCGGAGAAACCGAACTTCCAGTGCGCCCCGAATTTTTGGGATAAGACAAAATCGAGTTCCGCCGCCGGCTGCTCGAAGATGTCGGGCGTGCCCGGCGGGCTCACGAGCGCGAGCCGCTCGCCAAAGAGGTTGTAGTAGACGCTCGCCGCCGTGCGCGTGCGCGGGTTCGAGTAGCTGAAATCGCCGTTGACCAGATGGTTCGACTGGCCGGCCAGCGGGCGGGTGTCGGAGGCCGAAGGATTGAACTGGCGCGCCATCCGCAATTCGCCCGCCGACACCTCCACCGACGACTCCACCACCGTGAGGTTGAGCCCGAAGGTGAAATTTTTAAGCCGCTCGGACAGCCCGCCCAGCTTTTGGCGAAACTCAAATTCGGCGCCATAGACCCGACCCTTTTCCGGGTTTTGAAACTGAATCTCGCCTTGGTTGATGATCACGCCCGTCGGCGCAAAGATCGCCTTCTCGATCGGGTTTTTCAGGTTCTTCCAAAACGCGCTGACCGCCACGATCCGGCCCGGGCCGGTGAACCACTCCCAACGCAGATCGAAATTATCGATTAGCGTGCGTTTGAGATCGGGGTTGCCGATGTAAACGAAGTCGCCGACGAACTCGAAGGTTTCGTAGGGCGCCATCTCCCGGAAATTCGGCCGGGCCAGCGTGCGGCCAAACGCGGCGCGCAGGTTCATCTTCGGGTGCAGCGCGTAAACGAGACTCAGTGCCGGCAGCGTATCGCGCAAATCCAGCAGGCCCTCCCGGCGCGTCGGATCCTGGCTCGTCACCCGCATGTCGGTCGTCTCGATGCGCACCCCGCCCACCGCGCGCAGTCGGCCCGTGATTGGCACGTCCGCCATCAGGTAGCCGGCGGCGACATCCATCGCGCCATCGTAATTGTTGCGCGGCGCCGAGGTGTCCTGGACAAACAGCGTGTCGCTCAGGAAGCGCCCCGTGGTCGCGTTCACCGCGCCGACGGACGCCGGCAAAAAGAACGTCTGATCGTTGCCATCGAACCGGCGACCGAGGGACCGGTAGATGTATTGGCGCTCGCGAAACCCGCGCTCGATCCGTGCGAAGGCTCCGCCGGCCTTGAGCTTGACCTCGCTCCCGGCGCCGCGTGCGAGGGGCAGCGTGAGATCGAGACTGTAGTCGTCCCGGCTTTCCTCCAGCCGGCGGTAGTAGCGCGCGGGGTTCACGAGGCCCGAGGTTTCCCACTCGAAAAACGTCCGGCCGGCGATGACGCGGCTCGAGTTGTTGAAAAAGCGCGTGTCGGGCTCATCCTGCGTGTTGCGGGACCGGGCCACCGACCACTCCACCAGCACGTCTCGCCACGCGGGGAAAAGATGCCGGCCCGACAACTGGCCGGAGCGCAGCTCGCGCTCGGTAAACTTGAGGGTGCGCGTTGTGTAAACCTGATCGTTGTCGAGCCCGCCGCCCGCAATGTAGAGCCCGCGTTGCAGGCGCGCGACATCCTCGCTGACCGAGTTGAACAGGCCGTTAAGCGAGATTTCCTGCCCGGGACTGAACTGCCAGGACACCTTGGCGGTCGCGCCGGCGGAAATCTCCTCCGCCCCGCGTTCATCGTCGAGGCTCACCGTGGTCGAGAGCGCCGTGCTGTTGAAGCCCTGGAGTTCGTTGCGGCCGATGCGCCCGCCGGAGTAGCTCGAATAGTTGTGGTCATGGGTCAGCGACGCGATCACGCCAACCTGCTGCGTGCCGATCTCGAAACGATCGCCGTAGCTCGCGGACCACTTGCGATTCCACGGCGCGGTGGCGCGCGTCGGCGCCATCACGGGTGAAAACAGCCGGGAGAGGAGCCCAATCTCCGCATCGGTCGCGGTGCCGCGCGCCGGAATGGTTTTTTCGCGCAGTTCGGCGGGAATCTGCCGCGCGCCGTCGTCGCGCCCCAGCCAGTCCACTCCACCCCCCGAACCGAGGAGCGACTTGCCCGTGGATTGCGCGTTGAAGGTCGTGCCGACGGAAAACGCGAACGTCCGCGCATCGGGCAGGGACTTCGTGCGGATATCCACGTTGCCGCCGGAAAAATTTCCCGGCCGGTCGGGCGTAAACGTTTTCGAGGTGACGATGGCGTCGATCAGCTCGGCGGGAAATAGATCCATCTGCACGGCGCGCCGCTCGGGATCCGCGCTCGGCACCTCCGCGCCATTGAGCGAGGTGGAGCTGTAGCGATCGCCCAGCCCGCGGATGTAAACGTATTTGCCATCGACCACCGAGGCGCCCGTCACGGCCTTCATCGCCTGCGCCGCGTCGGAAAATCCCAGCCGGCTCATTTGGTCGCTGCCAATCGCGTCGCTCACGCCCGCGGCTTTCTGCCGCTGCGCGAGCAGCCCGATGCCCGAGTTCGCCACGACGTCGGCGGAGACCGCGACCGCCTCCAGCACCACCACCGGCCCGCGCGCGGGCGCGAGCGCATACTCGATCCGGGCGACGTCACCCGCCTCGACATTCACATCCGTGATCGCGGCCGGCAGGAATTCCGGCCGGGCGAAGCGCACCTCGTGCTCGCCCACCGCCACGCGGTCGAGGCGAAAGACCCCGTTCAAATCCGTCGTGGTCGTCTGCCCGGAGGACCGCACCGAGACCGTCACCCCAAACACCCCCGCGCCGTTCCCGCTGTTAACCACGCGACCGGCAATGATCCCGGTCGCACCCCCGCCCTCCGCCGCGCCCAAGGCTTGAACTGCGAAAAGGAAGGTGAGCAGGACTGTGAACGCCAACGCGGACCAGCCCCTGGAAAGGAGCGATATCATGCCGCCAAGCACGCCATGCGGCAAGCCGGCGCCGCAACCGCAATGTCCCGCCGTCACGGACCTTTAACCCGTCCGTCATCTGGCTGTCACATTTGACCGAACCGACGCCCGTCATCCGGCCAAAAAAAAGAAGGCCGTCCAACCCCTTGGACGGCCTTCAACTGACCTGCCTACACAACTGACACCTTGAACAACCGCAGGGAAAGACGAGGCACGGCTGAAACCGTTCAAACATTTGAGCACAAAAAAAGAACTTAACCTTGCCGTCACAATCCCTCCGGCGCGGAGCCACAAAAAAACCGGGTCGCGATTACTCGCAACCCGGCCGGGAAAAGGAGTTAAGGTTCGTTCAGAACTCGCCGGAGACGGTCAGGAAGTAACCGCGCGGGGTGACCGGATTGTAGGTGCTCGTGAGCCGATTGAGCACGCCTGAACCCGTCGCGGTCGCTTTGGGCGCCTTGATGAGAATCACATCCCGATCCGTGAGATTGTTGATCTGGAGGCGGACCTTGTAGCTTTTCAGGAAATTGCGGCCCTGAAGCTTGGCGCCGTAGCCGAGCGCGAGGTCGAACATCGTGTAGCCACCCTGCACAACCGCCACTGTGCCGGCCGGAACCGGCTGGTCGGGGCCCGCCTTGCCTGCATCGGTCACGGTGTATTGCCCGTTGTATTTCGCGAACAGCGAAGAGAAGAAACCGGCGTGGTCGTAAACGAAGCCGAAGCCGGCGGTGGAAGCGTTGAGCCCGTCAATGCGACGCTTCGATTTCTCATAGGTGCCGTAGTTGCGCGACGCATTGCCAAACACGCTGAGCCCGCTGCCCAAGTAATAGGTGCCCTGCGCCTCGACCCCATAGTAGTAGGCGCCGGTCGCGGTGTAGGTGATCGTGTCGTTCGAATTGATGACGCCCACCTGGTCGGGATTCACGATGGTGATCGGCAGGTTGTGCGAGCGGATGAAGTAGCCGTCGAAGTCAGCATTGAAGCGGTTCGTTTTGTAAACGGTGCCAATCTGGTAGTTCGTCGTGGTCTGCGGCTGGACTTGGTTTTTTTGAGGATTGTCCTCTTGGAAATAAGCCAGCGGCGGCGTGAGGAGGCCGTTGGCAAACTGCCCGTAAACCGACCAGTGCTCCGCGAGGCGATAGTTGGCGGTCGCGAGCGGCAGCTTCTTTGAGTAAACTTGGTTGTAGAACGCCGGCAGCAGATTCTTGGTCTGGTTGACCGGGGCGTTGATCGCGCGCTGGATCCACATGTATTTCAGGCCGGGCGTCAGCGTGAGATTTTGCAGCGGCCGCCACGCATACTCGACATAGGGCTCCCACGTGCGCGTGAAGTAGTGCATGTTGTAAACGTAGCCGCCCTTCGTCGCGGGCGCGAGCGGGTCGAGGTAGCCGGCGGGCATCGCGACCATCCCGAGGCGCTGCGCGTTGGCGACGTTGTAATCGAGGGCGTATTGGTAGCGCGGGCCGTGCTGGTAGTCGAACCAGACGCCGGTTTTAAACGAGCCGAAATCATCGTCGCGCGACACCGCCAAGGTGTTGCCCACGGAGCGGACGGAATTGACCTTGAAGCGCCCGGCGAGATCGGTGCCGGCGACAACCTTCCCGGTCGTGGGGTTGATCGT